>NZ_ABOX02000034.1 GCF_000172555.1 Pedosphaera parvula Ellin514 | reverse complement strand
TGAGCCAGGTGAGTATGCCTCCGTCAGCACCGTCCCTGGTGAGGACGACCCATGGAGCCATATCCTGCAGCGCATCGACTGCCGCCAATGCCGCTCGACCATTCCTGCCCACCTCGCGGAGCGCTGGAATAACCTGACCATCGAAGCCGCCCAAAAGGAATGGCGGGAAATCTACCGCGACCCCGAGCTATAGCCTCGTGCCGCCAAGCTACTCCAGTCTTTCCCTCCCTCAAACATGCACCTCGCTGGAGTTGATATTCGCCGCGGACAAAAGACCAACAGAGGCAATCCCAAGCTCAAAAACCAAAGGCAACCCGGTTCAGGAACCGCCGTAACTTGGTACATCCATTCGGTGGTGGGCGATACAACACCGGCTTGATCCATAACAATCGTTAAGCTGGTGGGTGAACCGGGCCCGTATGGTATGAAAAACTGGCCCGCACCGCTGACTTGCCCAGAACTGAAAATGTTCACGTCGTTATAATAGACGTCCATCGTATCCGGAACGGTGTAGAAATTGTAATCGATCACCAAACTGCCGAAGTTGGGCACCGGTGTGAAACTATTCGTTGCAGGTGCACTGCCAGCCATTACGGGAAAGGCCTGTCCAAACGACATGGCCATCGAGCCGAATAAAACGACGAGGGTTAAACCAATTGTTTTCGCGAAGGCTTTGATGCGTGTGTCCAGTTGAAAACTAATGCCGGGAAATGATGTGAATTTCTTCATACGAGTTTGAATATAAGAATTTAGCGTGCTTGAGATGCTACATTCAGTAACCATCCTTTATTGTGTTGCATGTCGTAGTCAAAAGTCTGCTTTGTCCAGATCTTTTCGGCGTCGCCCTTGTAATCCAATCACGCATCTGCTACAAATCCTCAGGAGCACCCATATGCCACCTTGGACCACAAAACTACTCTTTCTGCTGTCATTCACTCTCGTCCACCTTGCTGCCGCCGACCCCATCAGCCAGCGCACCACCAATTCCAGCAACAACCATATTTACATTCTCCTCAACGCCTCCACCTGGACAGATGCGGAAGCCGAAGCCGTCGCCCTCGGCGGTCATCTCGCCACGATCCGCAACCAGGCCGAGGAAGACTGGATCTTTCACACCTTTGGCAGCTACGACAATACCCAACGACTCCTCTGGATTGGCCTGAGCGACCGCGACCGCAAATCCCACTTCACCTGGAGCAGCGGGGAATCCGTCTCCTATACCGCCTGGGCGCCCGGCGAACCCAACAACGTCGGCAGCGGCGAAGATTATGCCGCCATCTTCTATCCCAATCACAGCCAGCGCAACAAATGGAACGACTGGGACAACCGCACCAGCGACCCCATCGGACTCCCGATGAACGGCGTCGTCGAAATCATTCCACCGCCTCCCATTCTCGCCGCCAATAAAACGACCGCCGGCACTCTCGCCACAACCGGCAAGCCAGCTACCAGCAATGCCACCGGCACCGCAGGCATTCAACCAAACCTCGTTCCAGTCGAGATCACCCCCGCCGTCACCATCACCAACGTGCAAGGCGCCGTGCAACTCTACTGGCCCATTTCAGCCGCTGGCTACACCCTCGAAGCCACCACCAACCTCGCCCAACCCTTCACCATGTTCGGCTACAGCGAAGCCACCAACACCGCCCTCGGAATCATCACCGTCACCATCACCAACCCCGGCGACCAAATGTTCTTCCGCCTGCACAAACCCTGAACTTGCCCCACCATAGGTCTAAACTTCTACACGCCACCCACGACGCAACCCACCGCGCCAGCAATCAATTATTCGGTAGGGATGCGTTGCGCGCTTCCCTAACAAGGCCCGCGATTCAACCTTTCGGACTGCCTCACTCGCGCACGCGACCCACGATTCAGCCTCGTAGGTAGGGCGCGTCACTCCGTGCGCGCCGCACTAACTCGGCCCGCGACTCGCCTTTCCAAATGCCTCAACTCGCGTATGCGACTGATGATCCAACCCCATACGCGACCGCACGTTGTCCACCTTTCAGGGTACAAGGGCTGAAAGCCCGCCATTGTTAAAGCCCGGAGTGAAGTGGTGCGAGCCCCGGGTAAATGAATCAAAAAATCCCATCCCTTCTCCCAACGCATCCAACCATCATCCTCCACCGAACCGAAGGGACAAGGCCGCTCTTTACGACCATCACCTTTAACACTCCACATAAGTTGCAATCACCATTCGATCCTTGATTTTGCATGCGCGTGGCGACACTGTCGTTGAAAGGTGTGATAACAAATATTTCCAGACCTGTTAATCGGTCGAATGACTGACCATATGCTTATGCCCAAACCCAATCCCAATGACATCAGCATAGGCAAAGATCAGTGGATTACATTCATTGATGTTATTGGCCAGCAAGGTCAGGCAGTTTCCATCGATCATTTGGTTGATCCGCTGGAGTCATTCTGGACTGCCCTTGAGAGCAATTGTGTTGCAGGGTGCTGCGGCATCGATGCGTTGTCATTGTGGCCGGAAGATATTCAAAAAGCGAGTTCTTCAATGGACCGTGTGGAATTATTAATCGCATTAGTCGCGTTGCGTGAGTTTGCAGTCAGAAATGAAAACAAGATTTTCGTGAGTACAAGGTTGAATAATTATTTCCACAAACAAGTGTTGCTTCAAATAATTGATCATATCCAGGCACATGTCATGTCAACCCAGATCTCCTGACAGAATCTCCCCGCCACAAGGTCCAGCGAACCGGAATATTTATGGCCATCGCACCCAAAAATTCCTCACCCAATTCTGAAGGGCTGAAAGCCCGCCATGTGATAGCCCGGGGTGGAGCGCAAAGCGCGGAGCCCCGGGTAACCCCATCAACAAACATCCCTTCGATCAACAACCTCAACCATCCTCCACCGCCGTTCCGAAGGGACAAGGCCATGGAACCACTTATACCATTCATGCCTTGATTTCGGATGTCGTCAGCGACATCTTTCATCGTATGCAAACCTCCGTATCTCCCATCCTTCTTTTCGCGATGCTTGCGGGTATCCTCGGGTTGGCAGCAATTGTCGTCGCCTTCTGTTTGCGACCCACCAAACAGTCTCGCATCGGATTCACCGTGGCAGTGTTGCCAGCATTACTCATGCTCGCCCTGTTTTACTCGCTGGCGATTCACATGCACCAGAGCCTCGGAGCGTGGCCCACATCCATCGGTGAGCGAGGTTTTCCAGCACCGCTTGTTACGCATGGCTACATCGCCGTGAACTATTTCGGCGTTTTGGTGATGGGCAGTATCTTTGTATGGCCGGTTGCCTTTTTGCTCTGTCTCGCGATTCGACGCTGGAGAGTTTGTCTTTACTACTTGGGAGTATTTGCTCTCACGTGTCTTGTATGCTTCGGCGCGATGTTGCTTGCGCCGTCGCAGTTTTTGAATTGGTGGTGGGATTGAAAACATTGTCGCCTAACCCCTATTAAGCCCGCGCGGTCAGGATGCAAAAGAGGTGAAATCGTAAAATAGGCCACACATGCTATCCCGCAAAACCATAATTATATCGGCACTCATTGTGGGATGCTGTCTCGTCCTTCTAAACTGGCTGTTCGACTCGAAGTATAGCAGATTCAAAAGCCAAAATCCCAAATACCACGCCGATTTCGCAGCGGCATGCGATTCCATCCTTGCGAATCACCCACTCGGCACGAACAAGTATATGGAACTTTCCGTTACGGACACATCTCTCGCGGAGATCATCCGTAATCTGCATCCGGAAAGAATTAAAGTATCCACCAATTGGGTCTGGATCTGGGTCGACAGTTCACATACGGACGGACTCAGCATAACTTGGGAGCCTCGAGATGAATCCCAGACCAATATCTGGAATCTGATTATTGGTTACGGAGAGGGGAAAAACAAGGTGGTGTATGTTTCCAAACGTTAACATGTCACCCAATCTTAAATATCCACGAGAGTGGCTGGAGCGTGTTCCGGCCATTGTATTTTCCAGCCTAAAGCTCGGAGACATTAGGCTCCTCTTGCATCCGGGGGATAGGGCTTGCCGATGGCGGTGTGCCTCGGGACGTTCCTTCAGCGAAGATCCCCGTCGAGTTGCGAATACCAAACACACCGCTCTGGATCCATTTCGATGACGAATAGAATATTATTCGTGTTTGGAGACGCGCAGAATGATCAAGTCTGGTTCCATCGTTTGCCTTCTATTATGACATCCATTTGTTCCCTCCTTTCGTTTATGACTGCTGTTGCGTTATTCTGCTGCGGCTGCCGTACCGCCGCGCCGGGTTATCGCAGCCTGAGCAACAGTGAAATCGCCCTTCATCCGCCTACAAGATTGGCGTTCCCATTACGGATTGGCCCATTTCAGCGGAGCTTTGCGCAACAGAAACTCGATGACCCCAAAAGCATCAGGGTAGGTTACAGCTACGAAGGTAAACATTCACCGAACATAATTACCATCACCGTCGAGCGTTCCAACGTCAGCCCGGCAGAGATGATCTGGTCGCTAAAGCAAGCCTTCACAACCGCGAACCCCGATGCAGCCATCAGCGCGCCCCTCAGTGCCGATTCGCCCGCTCTGTTGCATGACTGGCAGACTGTCGCCATTGATTACTACGGATTTGTTGCAGATTTTCCGCCCAGCATGCGCCATCAACCGCAACGACGTCTTTACGGGGCACGTACGTACGGCGGTTATACTCTGCTTCTCGACTCGACTCCTTTTTACCCGGACTTTGGAAATGTAATTCTTCCCGCTACGGACCGCCTTGTCAGCGAACTCTTCCCAAATTAAGAAAATACTTTCAACAGACGGCATCCATTATTTTTCAACAACTCCCAAAGGCTGAAAGCCCGCCCACGTTATAGCCCCGGGTAACCCGATCAACAAACATCCCTTCGCCCAACAACCTCACCATCCTCCACCACCGTTCCGAAGGGACAAGGCCGGCGGTTACAACACAATCCTCCGCCCAGCAGCAAAGGAAGACGGTGTCAGTCAAAACTTGATTTTGGCTGGCATTAGCGACAATCTAACCGACAATTGTGGTGCAAACATGCCAAACAATGAAAAAATCATCCGTCCGCTCATGAATAGTTGAACCTTGGTTATTTATCTATGAGAGGTTTTGCGGCATTTAATTTTCTGAAAGTGGCCCTTAGTCTGGGCCTCCTCGCCTTTGCCGGCTTGGCAGCTTTCGTCGGTTTCATATGGAATGAAATTTCGCGGGAGGTCGGATATTATCATCATTACGGAGGCGCCTGGAAGACGGAGTATGAAAGCGTTTTTGGTTCTTTGGGCGCCGCGCGCGGCAGGATCGGCGTATGTCTATTTGGGATCGTGTTTATAATCGCGATGTTGGTGTGGATAGGCAAACTTTCAGTGCCAGGCAATCAGAGCCCCAAAAAAAAGACCCGCCGCCGCTTCGGTTCCAACATTGAACGGATTGTATATTATAGACGGAACGCGTTGATCGGCGTCGTGGTGGGCCTGCTCGGCATCGCCATCGCAGTCTTTTCGATCCTGTTCGGAACCATGATTTTCGCGGACCGGGAAAACGAAGTGGTGTTTGCCTTGTTTGTTTTTGTGATCGGTTATGTTGGCGTTATCTGTGGCTGCTACTGGTGGACCAAGGCTAAAGATTGGAATGATGGCTTGGTCGTTATTGGATTGCTGCCTCTGGTCATACTTTTTATTCCATACGTACGGTTGATCTTTGTGGCAGCTCCTTCGCTCCTGCCAATCAGCATGGTCCTGATGCCGATCATCCTGATCGTGATAGTGTCCCTGCTGCCCGATAAATCGGAATGGCCTGCAAGAAAACGCTGGCGGCTGAAGCAGTGAGCTGGCCGATGGCTCCACAGGTTCCCTAAGCGCGCTAACGATTCGATCAACAAAGCCCAAAGGTCCAGCGGACCGACCTGTTTATAGCAACCGCATTCTAAATAATTTCCCCTTCGCTCAAGCACCTCAACCATCCTCCACCACCGAACCGAAGGGACAAGGCCGTTTTTGCGTCTCAGCTCATTGCCTTCTCGAAAGGAAAGTCACGCGCCTATCAAGGCTTGATATTCCATTCTAATGGCGACATCATTGTCGGAGATTTTCGCCTAACGTACCGCTGCAAACCCGACCTTCGCGCTCCGGTTGCAATCCGCGCGTCACGTGGGCCGTGGTCGCTTAGCTTTGGTCGTAGGTGGGGTGGCTCATCCAGATTTGCGCGGAGTCAGTGGAAAAACAAAACTTAACATAGGATGAAAATATGAGGCTTGCTGTCATTGTAGCACTGGCCATTTTCTGGCTTGTTATGGCGTATCTTCAGTTCCAGCGCGGCCATATGGTCCTTGGTATTGTTTTCATCGTTGTCGGCATAGTGCTTACCCTTTATCGGCTGCGGAGATAACAATCGTCCACTGTCGCGGTTCATGTCGCTGGTCAGCGGCGGCTTGGTTTTCTGCGGTTGGCCGACTACGCTCGTTAAAATATGGACACATTACCACCACCTCTGCCAGCGATGGCGCCAGAGCCGCCAAAGAAACCCTTGACCCGGTTTGGCCCGATTGTGAGGGACGTTGCTCTTATTTTTGTTCTTAACTTAATTGGTGGCTTTATAGCAGCCGTAGCTGCAAACGGGACTCAGAAGGGAGAACAGCAGTTTTTGCGGGCGATTTTGCTTTGCAACCTGTCATTCGGCACGTTGGGATTTACCATCAGTGCTTGCCTGGCTCCGGGCAATCGTTGGCGACACCTTCACTACGTTGGCCTTGGGGTTTGGTTAACAGGGCTTATCAATGTTGTCTTTGCTGGAATTGGTATCGGCCAATGGGTTTTGAGTTTGTTTGTAATATTCATTATGGAAGTGATTGGTGGTGCGATTTCTTATGCATTCAAGCGAGATAGTAATCCGTCGACCTAACAACTCGCCAGAGCCAACCGCCGTTGCCGCTTTCCGTTCCGCTGTCGCGGTTCACGTCTGTTAACTCACGTCATGAATGTGCCCGAGCAAATTAGAATCAGCGTTGGAGCATTCTCCGGCAAGCGAGTCGGCTATGCTCTAGCATTCCTAAGTTTAACCCTCGTCCCGGCGCATTTTTACATTTCTTGCGAGGCGAGCGACGCTGTGGCTGGCACGAGTCTGATTTTCTTTCTACTCACCGTTGTGCTGTCGTTCTTAGTTCCGCGCGGCACACCGCACAGATTCCGCCCTCCCGCATTGGCATTTTTAGCTGTGATCGCACACGGGTTTTGCGCACACTGATCGAAACGGGACTTGCCTTAAGGTCCAGCGGCCTGCCTTTAGCCCCTGCGTCACCTAAAATTTCCTTTCCCTTCGCCCAACAACCCCAACCATCCTCCACCACCGAACCGAAGGGACAAGGCTGTTATTGCAACATCATGCTCATCACCCGGCAACTAAGGAGTTCCGTCACATTCAAATCTTGATTTTACACGCTGGCGGCGACATCGTGGTTCCAGGTTTTTTAACATCCAATGAAAAAGGAGTTTTTTAAAAAATTGCGACATCGCTCAAGTCGGCCGGAACGACGCTGCACGGGGTTCAGTGCAAGATGATTTCGGTGAAAATATCCTTCATTGTTTGGATGGCTGGTTCGATGTTCAGTCCATTTATCCATCTAATATACGAGCCGCCGGTTGTATATTAATTGTCAGGCGTTCTGCGCGTTCCATATTTATGAAAAGTTTGCTGTTCACGGGTTGGATTGCGACGATGTTAATACTCAACGAGGCTTCAGCCGTCGAGTTCAGCACCATTGAGGTTGCCGGCAAGCGTGTCACCATCTGCCGCGTTGACGTCCGCAAGGAAAAGCTCCAGTTGTTTCACCGCGATGAGACTGGGCAGCCATTCAAGAATTTCGAACGCCTCACGGCCTGGCTCCAACCGCGCGGCCAAAAGCTCGTCTTTGCAATGAATGGTGGGATGTATCACGCCGATTTTTCTGCAGTCGGTCTTTTGGTTTCCGAAGGGAAGCAGCTTTCCCCGCTCAACCTCACCAACGGAACTGGCAATTTCTTCCTCAAACCGAACGGTATTTTCCTTGTCTCTGAGGCTGGTGCGCTGGTCGTGGAGTCGTCCGAATATCCTCGTCTCCGTGAGCGCGCCATCATTGCCACGCAATCCGGCCCGCTCCTGGTTCAAGGTGGCAAGATTCATCCTGCGTTCAAACCCGATTCACAGAACCGATTTATTCGTAACGGAGTGGGGATACCTTCGCGGGATGTGGCTATTTTTGCCATCAGCGAGGCACCCGTCAACTTTCATGAGTTCGCCACGATGTTCCGGGACACCCTCCATTGCCCCGATGCGCTGTATTTCGATGGCGCCGTTTCAAGTCTGCATTCGACCGAGCTCAAACGAAGCGATAAGCGGATGGATTTAGGACCTATTATCGCGATAACGGAATGAATGAAAGCCTGACAAAACCCTGGAGCCAACCGCCACCCCGCTTATGGGTTTAGCGCGGCTCCTCTTTCGAGCCGCCGTTTTGTCCGGCTGTGGCTCAGTTTTGGTTCGTTAGATCTCATGGCAACAAGAACTTCACAAAGATTGTGGTTTGCGGGAAAGCTGTTGCTCACACTTTTCTTGATCGCTGCTACTTTCAGCGTGGTTATTCCCAACTGCATTGTTCCGGCAACGTTGTCGCATCCAGCATATTTTGCGTGGTCTGGCCTCGTCGGAGCATTCCTTTTTTCCAGTATTTGGGTTTATTGTGTATGGTTCTGGAGAGGATACGATGCTAAGCCTGCGTTCGCCTTAAGGTCCGCAGGACCGGCATGTCTATAGCCACCGTGCCTCCTAAAATTTCCTCTCCCTTCGCTCAACAACCTCAACCATCCTCCACCGCCGAACCGAAGGGACAAGGACCCGCTCACAACACCACGAATATCACCTCGCGGCGACGCGACGCGGTTGCATTCAAGGCTTGATTTTGGCTGCCGCCAAAGACAATGTCACCGACAAATGTGGTGAGAAATCGTTTCAGCATTTGTTCGCCAATGATCGTTGAATGTGGGTCGTTGGGTGGCAGGGCTCATCCGGATTTGCGCGGAGTCAGTGGAAAAACAAAACTTAACAGCGAATAAAAATATGAAGATTGCAGTCATTGTAGCACTGGCCATTTTCTGGATTGTGATGGCCTATCGTCAGTTCGAGCGCGGTGATATGGTCCTTGGCGGTGTTTACATCCTTGTCGGGATAGCGCTTACTGTTTATCGGCTACAGAAATAGCAAGCATCCAGATGCAGCCTGACCATGCGTCACAGCAATCCGGTCATCGCGCTACAGTCGCAATTCATGGCTCCCGTGGGGCCAGGCCGCTGAGCTCTACGTTAGACGTTTATGCGAGTCCTATAGTTCATAACCCTTAACAAATCCACAATTCATGAAATACCTACTCTACATCTGCCTCGCTGTTGCCGCTTCACTGAATGCGTTCGCTGCCGGCTCGCCCGACGACGACGCCAAAGCGGTGCAGGGAAATTGGAAGCCCGCCAAGGCCGAGTTGGCCGGACAGCCCATGGCTGAGGAGATCTTGAAAAGCATCAGCCTCAAGCTGGAGAGCGGTAAGTATGAAGTTTTTGTCGGCGACAAACCCGACCGGGGCACTTACACGGTCGATTCCACCACCAAGCCCAGGAGCATGACCGTTACAGGTACGGCCGGACCGAACAGCGGCAAGACCTTCCCCGCGATCTACGAACTCAAAGGCGATACACTCCGCATTTGCTACGACCTTTCCGGCGCGAAACGCCCCACGGAGTTCAAGACCAGTGCCGGCACGAAACTCTATCTCGTGACCTACAATCGCAAAAAGGAGTAGCTCGTTTCTCCAAATGAACAATAAGCCTGACAATGCTCTGCAGCGAACCCGGCCATTTCGCTCCGGTGGTAATCCACGCGACCCATGGGCCGGGTCGCTGAGCTTGGGTCTAAGCGACTTCGCGCGTCATGCAAAATAAGGCAACAAGAAACCGATGGTTTGACATTGTTTACCTGACTTTTATTTTCGGCCTGGCGGTCGTGGCTGGTGTTTTATTTGCCAAGGGTTTTCATCACAGCGGCCGGGGCTGGATTGGTTCGGTAATTATCGGAGTATTATTTGGCCTTCCATTTGTTTTGGTGGGACATATGTTTTTGCAAGCCGCATTGAGATTTATATGGCTAGTCCGATATATCTGGCACAAAAGTCAACAGAGATGAGAGACAAGTCGCCGGAGTCAACCGCCGTTGGCGCTGGCCGTTCCGCTGTCGCGAGTCGGTGGTGGCTCAACTTTCTACGTTGGACGGCATTCGTGCATTTAGGAAATATGGTGGAACGCAAACCAACAAGTTATCGAAGCCTGATTAGAATCGGTCTGGTGGTTTGCGCATCAGAGCCTTTATCGCGTTTTGATTTCCTTCTGGACTCCCGGGCCGATGTTTTCAGATGGGCACCAATGGAAAGCCGCGTTTTCTGTGGTGTCTCGCTGGCTAATACGAATCTACAAAAATCGGCTTTTGGAACTGTAGCAGCTTTTGGAGGCAAGGCCACAATGGCAGTACGTAACTCCTGGTTTTCGACAACGAACAAGACACAATTGACCAATGTTGAAAATACTTTCAACGACATGAAGCGGGCCGGTATTTCCTTTCCCTATGGGTTGACGTTAAAAACGATTCCAACCCCATGAAGTTGACCTTGCCGCCTGACCATGCGCCCCAGCGAGCCCGGCCATTGTGCTGTCTTTGCAATCCACGCGTCCCGTGGGCCGGGTCGCTGAGCTTGGGTCGTATGTGACTTCGCATGTCATGAAGATTCCAATTCGATTGCTCAAAGGTTTGATATGGGTCTATCTGTCCCTCGGCGTCCTGATTATTTTGGCGATCGCTTCTACGCTTTTCATTTTTCCCCTGTTCTCGCCCGATGGAGGAGCCTCGACCGACACCTTGGATGTGATGGAGAAGGTTCTTCTTTATTGGGGGATCATTTTGCTCCCTTTCTTGAAGATTGCTCAGGTATTTGTGAAGAGACATCAGCCTGGCAAGACCGTGGCCTAACCCCTATTCAGCCCACACCATCCACCACCGACCCGAAGGGACAAAGCCAGCTTCTACAGCATCGCCTCGTTGACTTTTCCACCAAAGAGCGCAAATGCCATTCATTGCTTGATTTTGTGTGCTACCAGCGAGATTGTCGTGGGGCGCAATGAAAAGGAAGTGCTTTTAATACAGGCAGCATCATGCAATTCAAATTTACCAAACAATTGCTGCATTACCCAGGTCAATCATGAAATCCTTCCGCCTGCTCATCATCATCCTTGGCGCGGCGGTTGTTTTCGCCCTTGTAGCGATGGTCTGGCAGGCACGGACCATCCGCAACTTGCGCACGGAGGAGGCTGCATTGCGGGAGGATTTGCGGAGCACACTGGCGGTTGCGTTGGACAAGACACCAACATCTGCGGCGGAGCAGGCACAGCGGGAACGGCTGGAGCTGATCAAGTTGCGGCATGAGACGCGGGATTTGCGGGAGAGGCTGGCCGAAGCGCGGGCGCAGCAACCAACCGGCTTCAAGGGGCTGATCCGTTCGCTGCTGTCGTCACATGCAACTCCGCCGCTGCACCTCCGGCCCGAGTATAAGGGCTTGGAGAAGAACTTGACGAACACGTATGCGCAGGCAATGCGTGGCGTAAACAACGGGACGAATGAGTATGTGCGATTTCTGTCATTGCACACCGCTGCGAAGACGAGCCTGGCCATGGGACGCACGGAGGAAGCCCGGCGTTTCGCCGAGGACGCTATGACGTTGAATGAAAAGTACAGCCACGGCTCGCCGGAGAAGGCGAGCGGGGACGTCGTGCATGACGCGAACCTGGTGCTCGGACGCATTGCGGTGGAAGAAGGCCGGCTGGAAGATGCGAAGCGGCATTTGCTCGCGGCCGGCCACAACACGGGCTCGCCGGTCCTAGGCAGCTTTGGTCCGAACATGGGTTTGGCCAAAGATCTCCTGGAGCACGGCGAACCGGCGACGGTGCTGGAGTATTTCGAGTTGTGCCGGAAGTTCTGGGGCGAAAATGCGAAACTGGATGAGTGGAAGAAGGAGGTGGAGGCGGGAAGAATTCCTGATTTCGGCGGGAATTTAATTTACTAAATGCCGGTTGCGCCTTTGTTGTCACAGCTTGGCCCACACCTGCGCCACGCCACTAGGATGTTGAGCAGTGGCGCAAAGTCGAGATTTTGGTTCGCGGTGCTTTTACATTTTGGTCGTCCGTTGGTCGGTATCCAGATACCGTCAGTGAGGCGCGTAAGTTCGTGGCGTCACCCAGGAGACTCTCAGAAGGAGAGAGATTGGCTGGACAAATTCGGAAGAAAGCGGTGTAACAAATTGCAATCAACAGCCGCTGCGCCTTCAGTATTGGACGGTGTGCGAGATTCGCTGCTCCTGGACTTCCTTCGTGCGCGGTTTCCTGTGGCCGTACTTGAGTTTGGTCCTTACAATTCCTTGCGATGTTGCGTCTCTTCATAGTTGCAGACCGGTTTCAGATTGCGGGCAGGGGCTGTGTGCTTGTTCCTGGCCTTCCCTGCGAGCCGGGAGACCCCATCGTACATCGCGGAGCGCGTATTCGGTTGCGGACGCCCACCGGAAGAGAGATAGACACGTTCGTCAAGGAGCTTGAGCTGATTTCGTATCGAAAGCGACCGCAGAAGTTTGCAGCTCCTGTCTTGCTTCCGCACGACATCATGAAGGACGACGTTCCCGTCGGGACTGAGGTGCTGCTGCTGGAGGAGACGTATAAGACAGTCAAACAGCCCGGCACTTAACCTGAATGCTGCCAGTGCCACGGAGCGGGATTGGCAGTAACAACGTCTTCCAGAGCGACCTACTTCTTCCGTCCCTCATCCACCTCGAAATATTCGAAAAGGGTGAAAATGTCCTCACGTTGGCTTAAACCGCTTTCCATTTTAAAGCGCTGCAGCACTGCCGTTGCCGGATCGTTCCAGCCCAGCTTCGTGGCAAATTGATTCCAAATCGTGACATCACCGTCATTCAATCGGCGTCCCTGCTGAAAACACCACTCCAGGATTTCCTCATCCGAACCACCCTGGAGCACACGTTCGCGCAAGTCTGCATACGCCACCCTTAGAAAATCTGTGCACCGGCCATCGCCCCCTTTGCCCAGATTGGCATGGAAATCAGCCCTCAACTCGCCACGCGCATGCAGACGGATTTTATCCAGCATCCGCGCAAAATAAACCAGGCCATTAACTTTCTCGTAGGCGCTTTTCGGAACTTTGTTCATTGCGCCATTATGACATCAGTCGGTCCGCGCCGCTACCAACAGAATACCATTTCCAACCGGACAACGTCCTAATCCGCAACTTGAAGTCCTCCCTTTTCAGCCATTTCGCATTGACACCTGCATCGTTGCCGGTTGAGATAACCTCAAAATACTATGAACGCTGGCCGGACCAATGTTGGGAATCCAGTTTTATGAAAAGCCGCATCGCGTGGTTCTGTCTCGTATTGCTGATTTGGGCTTCCGCTTCGGCGGTCTTCGCTGCACCCGAGGAGCCAGGCAAGTCTGCCGATGATAAGACCACGCTGGCTGCGCAGGAAAAGGAAGCCTGCATCAAGAATCTGAAAGTGATCTACGAAGCGATTCAAGCTTATCAGGCCGACAAAAAGGATATTCCGAACTGGTTGTCCGACCTGGTGCCGCAATATGTGACCGATGTCAACGTCCTCCTTTGCCCGGTCTGCAAGCGGACGGGCCAGACGGAAGCCCGGGGACTGGCCGATCCTCAAATTGCGACTTCCTATGTTTATGAATTCAGCACTGCGTTGATGACCATTAAATCCCTACAGGTCACCAAAACGAGGCGTGAATGGAAGCGCCAGCAGATGGGGCTGGCGGGCTCGGTGGTTCCCATTGTTCGTTGCCGGCATCATACCCCGCTGTTGAACCTCGCTTATGACGGCAGGATTTATGATAGCGGAACCTCGTGGGAAACCTTGCTGACCAATCGCATGGACATTGCCGAGTTGAAGCCCGAGCGCATCTTTGCCGCAGAGAAGAGGAAAGCTCCAGCGACTGCCAAATCTGCGCCAGCGCGTTTTCCCGCACGTGATCGGCAGGCCAAGCCCGGGCAGTTGGATCTCGGCAAATTTTACAACACCTCGTTGACCGAATCGTGGCTTGGCAGCGCGGGCCACAGTCTGGCGGAACTTCCCAGCGGCTTGCAAACGCTCGGTTGGGTGGACTGGGACATCCGCGGCGTCGTCCAGCTCGCTGGCAAATCGCCTTCCTCCAAAAAGTTTCCCGAACAGGCGAAGGACATCCAGGTGCATCAAAAATGTCAGCGCCTGCACTTCCTGCATGCGGCAGGCTTTGGCGCTGCGAGCGACGAAGGGACGCAAATTGGCACTTATATAATCCATCTCGCCACCAGCAACAAACAACTGGAAGTTCCCATCATCTACGGCCACGATGTTCGCAACTGGCATGTCCTGCCGGGCGAACCGCCAGCGCCGGAGGATCTGGTCGTCGCCTGGACCGGGAGCAACGAAGTAAGCAAAGACAAAAATATGAAGATCCGGCTGTTTGAGACCACCTGGATCAATCCGGCGCCGGACGTGGAAGTTCAAAGCGTCGATTTCGTATCAAGCATGGCGGGGCCAGCGCCATTTCTCATTGGCATCACTGCAGAATGAACAAGAACGCGCCTCTAACATTTTACGCGCGCGGTTGCTGGCTGGCATGTCTGGCCTTCTGCTTCTGCCTTCTGAATGTCCAAGCCGATACCATACGCCTGACCACCTGGAATTTTGCCCCGGTATTGGTGGGGGCAACCAATGTGTCGCCGCAGCAGGTTACCGAAATCCGCCTGCAGGAAGCAGCAGTGATGCTTAAAAACCTGCATCCGGACGTCATTCTGCTTCAGCAAGTGACCGATTGGAATAGCTGCAAAAAACTGGCTCAATATCTGAAGCCGGAGACTTACCGCGTGCTGACCTGTTCCTCCTTCAAGTCAGCAGGCGGCGCGCAGCAGGTGGCCATCTTATCGCGAAACCCAGCGCTGATTGCCTGGTCGGAACCGTGGAAAAATAGGAGCCAATCTGTAACTGCGGGCGGGTTCGCTTTCGCCGCCATTCGTCTCGGCAATAAAAATGTGGGCTTCTTTACGATTCAACAAGGTGATGCCGCTTCAGCGAAGCAGTTGCTTGGCCAAATCGATTCCTTTCGCAACTGGACCGCCAATCGGGCTGAAGCGATGGTCATCGCCGGAAATTTCGTTGACTCTCCAAAACCGGCGCATACGAATGGCCCGAGGATTCTGGAAGAAGCTGGTTTGGTTGGCCGGGCCGCCGAGATAGCTCAGAATGCCGGCAGGAAACCGGCTGGCGATTACCTTTTTCTAAAGAACGCCGGGTTTGCGAATGAGCGGCAGATTTCATCCGATGTATTATCCAGCCGCCAGTTGATCACCTACGATCTGGAATTGGACCCGGCGAAAATCATGGTTGCTGAAACTGTCCGGCCCGAGCCTCTGCCGGCCAAAGTTGAAACCACCGAGACCCAGCAGGCAGAAACACCGGTGGTCCTAGCGGAGCCGGTGCCGAAAGCAGTGGGTCAAATCGATTTCCGATGGTTGTGGGGCGGCGCAGCGATCGTCTTGTTTCTGGTGGTGATCATCATTTGGAATCTGGCCATGCTTTCCCGCAGGAAGGCGAATTCAAACGTCGTGCCCATGATTCCGGAGGGCGCCAATGACCTGCAAACCTGGCAGCAGCGTGCCCTGTTGGCCGAAAGGCGTGCTGACGAGGCGAATGCCGTGATGAGGGAAGGTTTGTTGCCGCACTTAAGTCACTGGTTGAAGGAGAAGCTGGTCCGAAAACTTCTGTCGCAACGGGCCGAGTTGATGGAAACGCAGCAGGCGGCCGCACTCCGGGCTTTGGCCATCGATGAGCGATTGGCAAAAATTGAATCCCAGATCCAGCAGCGCAATGAAATTTACGAACAACGAATCGATGAATTGACCGAGGAACTCAAGGTGGCCAAAGAGGAAAATCGCGAGTTGATCCGGGCCAAGATTGCCCTGGTGCGAGCGGAGATGGAAAAAGATCGCACGAAATCGACGCGTTACCGGGAGAATTGATTATGTTTGGCGGACCGGATCGGAGTCCATTGCCGGCATTCGGTCCTTTCCAGTTCAGGCTGTTACCTCCGCAATTCTTGCAAAAATGACCAATCGGGTATTTATTATGGCAACCTGTGGCTTAATCTATGTTGTTACGTATTTTGCATCTTGAAGATCACCCGGATGATGCCTTCTTTGTTGAGCAAGCTTTGAGTGACCTTGGTATCCCCGCCAGCATAAACCAGGTGCACGGTCACGCCGCCTTTGCCACTGCACTTGAATCCGAGCCCTACGATCTCATTCTGGCCGATCACGCGATGCCTGGCTTCACTGGTCTCCAGGCGCTCGAAATGGCCCGCAAAAAGCTCCCTGAAACCCCGATCATTTGCCTCTCCGGGAATTCTGATCGCAAACAAATCCAGGCCAGTTTCGCCGCTGGTGCCAGCGATTGTGTTCACAAGGACAACCTGCGGCAGCTCGCTGTCATCATTGAACGTTATTACCAAAACCGGCAATTGACACGGCGCAACCGCGCCATGAAGTGCCTCGTCTCCGCCGTTCAGGAACTTTCCCTCGCGCGCGATCTCCCAACCGTCATGGCCATCGTCCGCCACGCCGCCCGGGAACTCACCGGTGCCGATGGCGCCACCTTCGTCCTGCGCGAAGGCGAGTGTTGCCATTATGCCGATGAAGATGCCATCAGTCCCCTCTGGAAGGGGCAACGCTTTCCTCTCAGCAGTTGCATCAGCGGTTGGGTCATGCTCAACCGCGAGCCAGCAGTGATTGAGGATATTTATAAGGATCCTCGCATCCCTGCCGATGCCTACCGCCCCACCTTCGTCAAAAGCCTGGCCATGGTACCCATCCGCCCTGATTGTCCTCTCGGTGCCATCGGCAACTATTGGGCGCAAGGCCATTTGCCCACCACCGAGGAAGTCGAGTTGCTCCAGACCCTCGCCAACACCACCGCCGTTGCCATGGAAAATATCCAGATCCATGACGAACTCGAACAGCGCGTCAAAAGCCGCACGGCCCAGTTGGAAGCCGCCAATCACGAACTTGAAGCCTTCTCCTACGCTGTTTCCCACGACCTCGGCGCACCTCTGCGCAGCATACAGGGTTTTTCCGGTCTCCTGCTTCAAAAGTCCACCGCCAAGCTGGACAAGGATGAGAATCTCTGGGTCCAAAAGATCCGGAACGCTGGTGATTGCATGGGCCAGTTGATCGATGACCTGCTCCGATTGTCGCAAGTGGTTCGCGCCGAGTTGAAACTCGAGCAGGTGGATTTAAGCCAATTGGCGCGCGATATCGTTGCTGGATTCTCCTCCTTTCCCGCCCGGCAGGTGGATGTCAACATTACGTGCGACCTCATCGTCGATGGCGATCGCGGCTTGCTGAAGGCCGCCCTGGAAAATCTCCTTTCCAACGCCTGGAAATACACCTCCAAAACTGCGCAGCCCTGCATCGAAGTCGGCTCGACAGAACAACAAGGCCAGCCTTGCGTTTATTACGTGCGCGACAATGGCGCTGGTTTCAATATGGTGAATGCCAAAAAACTCTTTCAACCCTTTAATCGACTGCACTCCGACAGGGAATTTGCCGGAAACGGTATTGGCCTCGCCACAGTCCAGCGCATCATTCAGCGTCATGGCGGCCAAATCTGGGCCGAAGCGGCAGTGGACAAAGGAGCTACGTTTTACTTCACCTTGGGCAACAAAGGCGAAAAGTTACAAACAGAATGACTACGGAACGTAAAATCGAGTTGCGGCAAAAAATAGATCGCGGCATCAAAGCCGCTGTCGCACAGGCCTTGGAGGAACACCGCCGTGCCGGTCGCCCCATTGCCGTCTGGCGGGATGGCAAGGTGGCCATTATTCCCGTGCCCGAGCCTCCTTCCGATCTGGTCCTACAGGAAAAACCAAAGCCGTAGAGGCTTTCGTCTCCTGCATTTATTCGCCTGAATCAACGGTTAGGCCGAAATTCTTTGGCGCAAAGCCGCTTTCCCGCTATGTTTCTCCTCGTGTCGGCTGATATGGCCACGAGCCCGCTTCAGCCCATTATAGTGTACCAATTTAAAACGTAATAATTAGAATCATGCTCGCCCGACGCGTTATTCCTTGTCTCGATGTCCATGATGGCCACGTCACCCGCGGCGTCCAATTTGGCAAAGCCGAAGCTGGCGAATTGCGCAACGTTGGCGATCCGGTGGAACTCGCTCTTCGCTATAATGAGCAGGGTGCTGACGAAATGGTTTTCTTCGATATCACCGCCAGTGCCCAGGGTCGTGCTTCCATGGTCAGCGTCATTGAACGTGCTGCCGAGCAATGTTTTATGCCTCTCACTGTCGGGGGCGGCATCCGCACCGTGGATGACATGTATACCATGCTCCGCGCAGGGGCGGATAAAATCAGCATCAATTCCTCCGCCCTTGCCAATCCCGATCTCATCCGCGCCGGGGCTGAAAAGTTTGGCAGTCAATGCATCGTTGTCTCCATCGACGCTAAGAAAGTTGCGCCTGACCGTTGGGAAGTTTTTTCGCATGGCGGCCGCAAATCCACCGGCCTCGACGCTGTCGAATGGGCCAAAAAAGCCGTTTCACTAGGCTCCGGTGAGATCGTCCTCAACAGCATCGATGCCGACGGCACCAAGGCCGGTTTCGACCTCGTCATCACCAGTCGAGTCAGCGAGTCGGTCGGCGTGCCAGTCGTTGCGAGCGGCGGTGCTGGTTCATTGGAACACATGGCCGCGGTGTTGCTGGAAGGCAAAGCCGATGCCGTTCTCGCGGCCAGTATTTTTCATTACGGCGAATACACTGTCGCCGACGTAAAACAATTTCTAGCGAAACAAAACATTCCCGTTCGTTTATGAGTCTTCCGCCAGCTGTTCTACAATCCCGTTGGTTTCCCATCGTTCTGTTGGTTTTCTCAAACGTTTTCATGACCATCGCCTGGTACGGTCATTTGAAGCACAAAGGTTCGGCTTTATGGAAAGTCATCATTGTGAGCTGGGGTATCGCTTTCTTTGAATACGTGCTGCAGGTGCCGGCAAATCGCTATGGCAATTCGGTCTACAGCGCCCCGCAACTTAAAATCATCCAGGAAGTCATCACCCTCTGTGTCTTCTGCGTTTTCGCCATGCTATATCTGGGCGACCGGATTCGCTGGAACTACGTCGCTGCCTTCATCTGCGTCCTGGCTGCCGTCGCCTTTGCCGTCGTCCCGAAAAACTAACAGGGCCGAGAGCTCGCGGGTGAGTTGATCCCCGGGTGGACGCATTCTCCCCTCAGAAAGTTTGCCGCCACACCATTTCTCTCGACACGGGGTCCAACCGTTTTTAAAATACCCTCATTGCCCGAACTCAATGAGGGTATTTTATAGTTTATTTTGCGTCAGGCCAGTTCGTTTAAATATTTGGCTCAGGGCGGGTTCTATTGGTGATGCATTAGCCGTGGTGGGATTTCGGAGTTGCGCCAATTCGCAAAACCAAGTGTTTTTCCACCGGATTGTGGCGGCATTAAGATACATCTGCCCAGCAGTTGATCCCGTTAGTCCTTTCCTACAAACGTTTAAATATGCTAATTTGATCACTGCAAATGAGCTTTTACGACAAATTAAAGTTTAATTCGGACGGACTGATTCCTGCCATCATCCAAGAGCAATCCACTGGCCGTGTTGTCATGATGGCCTGGATGAACCGTGCCTCCATTGAAACCACCATCGCGACTGGCAAGACCCACTTTTGGAGTCGCTCCCGCCAAAAATTCTGGATGAAAGGCGAAAGCAGCGGCCATACTCAGACCGTCAAGGACATCGCATTTGATTGCGATGGCGACACGCTCTTGATCCAGGTGGAGCAAATCGGTGCGGCTTGTCACGAAGGCTACAAATCCTGCTTCTTCCGTTCGGTTGAGGAGAGTGGCGACGGTTTTAAGACGACTGAGCCGCAGTTGGAGACGCCGGAACAGATTTACGGCAAGAAGTGATGGATGGAACAGTTCCATTTGGCAGCCCGGATTACTTCATCATGCTCAGTTTATTGGCCTTTTCCCGGGCCATGGATTTCCTGAGCACCTGGGTCGCCACGCCCACTTTAATGCTCGAAGGTAACCCCCTCGCCAAGAAACTCGGCTGGAGGTGGGGCATGTTGTTGAACCTGGTCATGTGCCTTTCCCTGGCTGCCTGGCCGCTATCCGCCATCGTCATTAGCACCTCCAGCGTGCTCGTAGCCGCACGGAATTTCCAACAAGCCTGGCTGATGCGATCTCTTGGAGAGGAAACCTATCGCCATTGGCATGTGGAACGGGTTCGGGAAACACGCATTTCGCTCTATCTTTTCTGTCTATTCGCCCAGACGACGCTCACGGCGGCCGTTGGCGGCGCCTTGATGTATTTTGGTGATCTTTCCCTGATTCCCGTGGCCATTGGCTTGGGCATTGTTTCGTACGCAGTCGCCGTGGCGTTCTACACACTGCTTTCTGTCTGGCGTCTGCGCCGGGTGATGAGTTAACATTCAACCCAGTCAGGATACGCCATGTATTCACCAACGCTTGAATCATTTACGGAATTGGCAAAGCAGGGGAACCTCATCCCGGTCACCCGCCGCATTCTTGCCGATTTCGAAACACCACTTTCTGCCTATCACAAAATCCGCGGACAAGGAGAATCGTTCCTCTTTGAATCCGTCGAA
This sequence comes from Pedosphaera parvula Ellin514, assembly GCF_000172555.1. NCBI lineage: Bacteria > Pseudomonadati > Verrucomicrobiota > Pedosphaerae > Pedosphaerales > Pedosphaeraceae > Pedosphaera > Pedosphaera parvula. The sequence goes on along the minus strand of NZ_ABOX02000034.1, from coordinate 53,426 downwards.
GGCGGCGAACATCTTGGCCGCTACTCCTTTGTCGGTTGCAATCCCCGCGCCATCATCCGCCAGACCGGCGACCGCGTGGAAGTGATCGAGAATGGCAAAGTCATTGAGAAATTCGCCATCCGCGAGGCCCGCCCCGACTGCTCACAATGCGTCCACGACGGGCTTGAAGTGGTTGAGCGGATCATGAAGCGTTACCGCGCTGTTTCCATTCCCGGTCTGCCGCGTTTTACCGGAGGTGCCGTCGGCTTCATCGGCTATGAATTCATTCACGATGTTGAGCCGGTCGTGCCGCGTCCCGCCAAGGATGAACTCAAGACCCCCACGATGTATTTCCTGATCGCGGATGAATTGCTGATCTTTGATCGCGTCGCCCAAACGGTGACCATTCTCGTCAACGCCATTCTCGAGGAAGGTGTGACTCCGGCAGATTCCTATGAAAACGCCGTGGCTGAAGTGGATCGCCTCGTTTCCCTTTTGGAGCAACCCAGCAATTACAAGCCGGTGACCGTGCCCACTGATGTTCCCTCCCTGCCGTTCGAATCGAATGTCACGAAGGAAAAATTCATGGCCAACGTGCTCAAGGCCAAGGAATACATCCGGGCGGGGGACATCATTCAAGTAGTCGGGTCGCAACGCTTTTCCACGCCCGTCAAAGCCGCTCCAATCGATATTTATCGCGCTGCCCGATCCATCAATCCTTCGCCGTACATGTTCCTCCTGGAACTCGACGGTTTCTCGCTCGTTGGCGCTTCACCCGAGTTGCATGTTCGCTGCGAAGACCATAAGGTCGAAATCCGGCCCATCGCCGGCACCCGTCCCCGTGGCAAGACGGATGAACAGGATTTAAAGAACGAAAAGGATTTGCTCGCCGATCCCAAGGAACGCGCCGAACATGTCATGCTGGTCGATCTAGCGCGCAACGATCTCGGGCGCGTTTGCGATTACGGCACGGTGCAGGTCAAAGATCTCATGGTCATCGAGCGGTACAGTCACGTGATGCACATCGTATCGCAGGTGGAAGGCAATCTCTCCGCGAGCAAAACCCCTTACGATTTGATGCGCGCGACGTTTCCTGCCGGCACTCTGAGCGGCGCGCCGAAGGTGCGAGCCATGCAAATCATTTCAGAACTCGAACAAACCCAGCGCGGCACTTACGGCGGCTGTGTAGGCTACTTCTCCTTCAACGGCAATCTCGATTGCTGCATTACCATTCGCACTGCACTCATCAAGGATGGGAAGGCCTATGTTCAGGCGGGTGGCGGTTGGGTGAATGATTCAACGCCGGAAGGGGAATTCGACGAGACCGTGAACAAATCCAAAGCCATGCTGAAGGCCGTGGCCTTGGCCGAGAGTTTTACACAAAAGTAAACTCCGGTCGCTAAAGTTTCTCCTTCCATCGGCCTAAGTTCAGATCATGCACGATGGATGAACCGTCGCGATGGCAGCATTGGTTTCAAATCAATGACGGATGTAGGTGATGCCATTCTGATTTGCTTTCCACGAGAGCGCCATGACCAACATGGAACTGACGCCAATTATTTCCTGAAACCTTTCTTCTCCGTTTGCGTCTTAAGCCCTGATGCCGGCTCATTCGATCCAGCATCGGTTGGCTAATGTCTGACATAAGACATGTTGACACTGCCGACAAAATATTTAGGCTCGTGCGCATTATATTTATATGAAAGTCAGGTCGTGCCGTTCTTTAAGGCGTGGATTAATGCCTTTGTGTGTCTGGTCTGCGATTTTAACTGTTTCCACCAGTTTGCAGGCATTAACAATTGTCTCCCCGCCATCATTCACCAGTGCGGTGAATGCGCCGCTGGCCGGGACCCTTCAACTCACCACCGATCAGCCTTCAAGGATCAGTGTGTCTGTAAATGAGGGGACAAACACCTGGACGAAAAATTTCTACGATTACAGCACTGTGCATTCGATGCCGTTGCTGGGATTCAAGGCGAATCGAACCAATGTAATCACGGTCACCGTGAAGGACAGGCTCGGGAACGAAGCAACGGCTGCGAATCCATTGACCTTCATCACCGCTCCATTACCGAGTGACTTTCCGACGATTAACTTGTTGCAAAGCAACCCGGAGAAGATGGAGCCTGGATATACTTTGTTCCGGCCAGTGAATAACAACGATAGCAAAGGTTATCTCACGATTGTGAACAGTGCCGCTGAGGTGGTCTGGTATAGTGGCGCTACTTCCAGCCTGGACGTGAGGCAGCTTTCCAACGGCGATCTTTGGGTTCCCCTGCTAACCAGCATTAACGAGATCAACATGCTGGGACAGACGGTCAAAACATGGACATTGCCGGCAGGCAAGCCGTACAACCATGAATCCTACCTAACGGATCATGGAACAATTCTTTATTTGAGCGATGCCACCCGGGTGGTAACCAGCTTCCCAACCAGCGCGACAATTACCAACGCGCTCACAAAAACCACGAATGTTTGGCACCAGCCGGTTATTGAACTTTGGGCAACCAATGCAGCCCTGGCCAATATATGGCAGCCAATCGACATCCTCGATCCCCGAAGAATCAGCTATCTCACGTTCAGCAGCCCTGCCAGTGCCTACGGGGTGGACTGGATGCATGCGAATGCAATTACTGAAGATCCTCGGGACAACTCACTGATCGTATCCCTGCGGCATCAGAACGCAGTGGTCAAATTTTCACGGGCGACGGGCCAGCTTAAATGGATTCTTGGTACGCACGATAACTGGGGGCCAGAGTTTCAACCTTACCTGCTCACTCCGGTAGGTGAGCCATTTGAGTGGCAATACGGGCAGCATGCCACCAAGATCACGCCTCAAGGAACATTGCTGCTTTTTGATGATGGAAATTTCCGGGGCAGCCCTTTCGCCACTCCCCCCCTGCCTGACTCGCAAAATTACAGCCGCGCAGTGGAATACCAGATTGATGAGGAACGCATGGAAGTGTCCCAGGTATGGGAATATGGCGCGAGCCCGGCGACACCGATTTACTCGGTCTCAAGAGGCGATACGGAATGGATGAATCAGAGCGGCAATGTATTGATTACGTATGCTGATACCGCTTATGTGAATAACCTGCCCTGCAGTCAGTACTCGACCAATGCGCACATGGCCCGCATTCAGGAAGTAACGCACGACGCGGTTCCCGAGGTGGTGTTTGATTTTGCCGTGTTTGATTATGGCAATACCAGCTCAACCTACAAAGGATATGCCTGCTACCGCGCCAATCGGATTCGGGATCTTTATCCCACGAAGCCAGTGACAGATCTAAGCGTGCAATATGTCAATAGCCAGGCACAGCTGCGATTCTCTGGTGATGAGGCCAGACTTTACTACATTTCAACCTCAACGGATCTGGTGAACTGGACTACGCTCGGAACCGCAAACTCCGATGGTGAAGGGAATTTCACCTACCTGCATGAGCAGTCGCCAGACGATCCTTTCCATTACTACCGCGTGCTCACGCAGTAGGGAACCTTCAGGCTGCACTATATCCAAAAACATTGCGCTGCCGCCTGTCGGAGTTATCGGGCCGTGGGGGGTGGAAGGGAGCGGGCTGTATAAATCGACCAGTCTCCAGGCGATTCACGCGGGTGAATTGTAGCGGTCATGGTCCTGTTTCATGAGTGCGGAAATCGGCTCGCTAACCATTTACCCGCGGTGCAGCAACCATTCCTTGTCTTTTCAAGTGACGAGGGATCACTTCTTGAGCGCTAATGGGCGGGGCACCAGTTTTACCCGTGGGAATCTGGTTCGGTCTTTTTTGCCCCGTTCTCCACTGCCCCGGCCATTCAATGTGAGTTTAACAAATTCCGTCTGGCTTCGGTGTGCTGTTTCCCCGCGCTTTATTACCGCGCGCGCATAACTTCCATCCGGCCGCATGATTCGCGCTTTAACATTATCCTTCAATTGCAGGGCCAGTATCTCGCTGATAATGCGCTCGCGCAGGTTGCCGTCTTCGACCGGGAAAACGACTTCAATGCGGCGAAAGAAATTGCGTGGCATCCAATCCGCACTGCCCACAAATAATTCGGGCTGACACGCATTCTCAAAGTAAAATATCCGGCTATGCTCGAGAAACCGGTCCACGATGCTGCGCACCGTGATGTTCTCGCTGAGGCCTTTGACGTTTGGCCGGAGACAGCAGATGCCACGCACAATCAGGTCGATCTTCACGCCCGCCTTGGAGGCCTCGTAAAGCGCCTCAATCATCTTCTGGTCCACCAGGGCGTTCATCTTGGCAATGATACAGGCGGGCAAACCTTTGCGCGCATTTTCGGTTTCGCGTTGAATGAGTTCCACCATGCGGTCATGCAGTTCAAACGGTGCGACCAACAGCTTTTGCGTGCCTTGAAACTGGCAAATGCCGGTGAGCAGGTTGAAAAGATTGGTGGCATCTTCACCGAAGGCTGGCCGGCAGGTGAGCAAGCCGATATCAGTATAAAGCCGCGCGGTGGTCGGATTATAATTGCCTGTCGCCACATGCACATAACGGCGGATGATGTCCTCATCACGCCGCACCACGAGGCACATCTTCGCGTGGATTTTGTAGCCCACGAGTCCATAAACCACGTGCACACCGGCTTCTTCCAACTGCCGCGCCCATTGAATGTTATTGGCTTCGTCAAACCGCGCCCGCAACTCCACCACCGCCGTGACCTGCTTGCCGTTTCTCACGGCATTCATCAAGGCACCAACGATGCGTTGATCGCCGCCCGTGCGATACATGGTTTGCTTGATGGCCAGCACCTTGGGATCCTCGGCGGCTTGCTGCAAAAATTTGACTACGGTATCGAACGTCTCATACGGATGATGCAACAGTATGTCCCGCTCCCGGATCGCGGCAAATAAATCGCTTTGATCCGCTAGCGCAGCGGCAACGGGCGCCACGAACGGCGGGTCACGCAGTTCCGGCGAATGGTCCCCTTCATAAACGGCCATCAGCCGCGTGGGGTTCAGTGGTCCATCAATGATGTAAAGGTCGTCCTCGGTGAGTTTGAGGGTACCGAGGAGAGCGTTGCGGAGGTCAAACGGGCAGTCCCGTTCCACTTCCAGGCGGACAGCATCTCCTTTGCGACGGTTGTGCAACTCGTTTTCCACCGCTTTCAGCAGATTGGCGGCTTCTTCCTCATCGATATACAACTCGCTGTTGCGCGTGACGCGGAAGTGCCAATAGCCCAGAATCTGTGTGCCGGGGAAAAGGTCGGCCAGGTAATGGCCAATCAGGTTACCCAGGAAAATGTAATCCTGACGCCCATTTTCACGCGGCAGTTTTACCAGTCGCGGCAACACGCGTGGCACCTGCACTACGGCCAGGTGTCGCAACATTTGTCCCGCCTGCATCATTTCCAATCGCACGATAATGTTGAGCGATTTATTGAGTAATTGGGGAAAGGGATGGGCCGGATCCAGGGCGAGGGGCGTTACCACGGGACGCACCTGCGCGCGATAATATTCCTCCACCCACGCCAGGTCCTCCTTGCTGAGCTGATCGAAAGAAAGAAAATGGATGCCGTTTTTCTCCAGAGCCGGGCGGAGTTCGTTATTCCAGCAGGTATATTGCTGGTCCACCATGCGCCGGACCCGGCGGGTAATTGCTTTAAAAGTCTCGGTGGCCGTCAGCCCATCCACACTCCGTTCCACCACATCGCTTTCAATCTGCTGCTTTACTCCTGCAACTCGAACTTCAAAAAATTCGTCCAGATTGGAGCTGGTAATGCAAAAGAACTTCACCCGTTCGAGCAGTGGATTCTTGGCATCCAACGCCTCGTCCAGCACGCGTTGGTTGAACTCGAGCCAGCTCAGCTCACGGTTAATGAATTGAGCGGTTTCATACTTTTTCGGAGCACTTCCCATAGTTACGTCTGTTAATAATAGCAACTTTTTGGTGAAAGGCGAGTTACATCTGTGTTACGGCCCGCCGCGAAAAACATTGTCATCATCCCAAGGTGGTTTATTTTCCTTTTCGGACATGACGAAGACTTTTGCTGAACTCGGTTTTCCTGGGCGCCTGATCGCGGTGGAAGGATTGGATGGCTCAGGCAAATCCACCCAGATTTATCTGCTCAAGCGTTGGCTTGAATTGCAGGGCTTCAAGGTCTTCTTTAGCGAATGGAATTCCTCGCAACTGGTCAAAAGTGCCACCAGCAAAGGGAAGAAGCGTGAATTGCTCACGCCCACAACTTTCAGCCTGATTCACGCCACCGATTTTGCTGATCGCTATGAACGACAACTGGTTCCGTTGTTGCGCGCCGGTTATCTTGTCTTGTGTGATCGTTACATTTTTACTGCTTTTGCGCGTGACACCGTTCGTGGCTGCCCGCCCGAGTGGGTGCGGGGTCTTTATAACTTTGCCGCCCATCCCGATCTGACCTTTTTCTTTAAGGCACAATTGGAGGTCTCGCTGCAACGCATCCTGGATGGACGCCCGCAGCTCAAATATTTTGAGGCCGGCATGGACATGCGCCTTTCCAGCGACCCTTATGAGAGCTTCCGGATTTTTCAAGGCCGCATTCTGGAACAATACCTGGCCATGAGCACCGAGTTTAATTTCTCGGTCCTGGATGCCAATCAGCCGGTCGAAGTGCAGCAAACTCTGGTTCGCGAGTTGGTGGCTGCCAAGATAGATCTGCCCTCGTTTGCGGCCAACCATGTTAAGTAATCAATGAAAAGAAAATCCGCCAGACGCGAGAAAATGCCTGTCCAAAAGATTGTGGTGCCGCGCCCGTCGACTCGCCGCTTCTACGGGCACGGGATTCCGAATGTCGATGTCAACCGCCTCGCGGGGAAATTGATTGTTGTGGAAGGTGCTGATGGTTCAGGCCGGTCGACCCAAATTGCCCGGCTGGTGGAATGGCTTGAAGGGTGTGGTCATGCTACTGTGCAGGTGGGACTCAAGCGCTCGACGTTGGTAAGCGAGGAGTTGAATCAGGCTCAACACGGCAACATTCTCAGCCATACCACGTTGAGTCTTTTCTATGCAACTGACTTTGCGGACCAGTTGGAGAACATGATCCTGCCCGCGCTCAAGGCGGGTTTCATGGTGCTGGCGGATCGTTATATTTATACTTTGATGGCGCGAGACCTGGTGCGCGGCATGGACGAAGCCTGGCTTAAGAATCTTTACAGCATCGCTCTCGTTCCTGACGCGGTGTTTTATTTGAATGTATCGCCGGAACAACTGGTGCAGCGCAATTTTGCAAAAAACCATTCGCTGGATTATTGGGAGAGCGGCATGGATCTCGGTCTTTCGCGGGAAATGTTCGACAGCTTTCTCAAGTACCAGGGTTTGATGGCGAATGAGTTCAGGCGCCTGCAATCCATTTATGGATTCAACATCGTGGATGGCAACCGTCTGCCGGATGAAATTAACGCGGATTTGAGACGCAAAATCGAAGCCAACCTGGCTGGTAGATAGTTCAATTGTCCGCGTTGTGAGTGCTGCCAAAGCACCCGTGCGCCTGGAATTAAACAAACGAAGTAATGTTATGGCGGAAGCAAACAGCAAAGCGGAGTATTTGGTCGGGGTGGATCTGGGTGGCACCAAGATTCTGGCGGGTGTTTTCACGCCATCCCTGAAAATTGTCGGTCGCTCGAAGATGAGCACCAAGCCCGAGCGCGGCACGTCGACGGTGATTGAGCGGGTGGCGCGCTGTGTGCAGGATGCGGTGGACGAATGCGACCTGGATTTGAAACAAGTGCGGGGTGTGGGCATTGGTTCGCCCGGCGCGGTGGATCCCGAAAGCGGCAAGGTGATGTTCGCCGGCAATCTCGGGTGGAAGGATGTTTCGCTCAAGAAGGAGCTGGAGAAGCAGTTGGAAGTGCCAGTTTTTCTGGGCAACGATTGCAATGTTTGCACTCTCGGGGTGCACGAGGTGGAGCTGGAATCCAAGCCGCGCAATATGGTGGGTATCTTTCTCGGCACCGGCATTGGTGGCGGCCTGATTATTGAAGGAAAGCCTTTCTCGGGATTCAATAGGACAGCGGGTGAGGTGGGCCACATGGTGCTGGAAGTGAATGGGCCGAAGTGCACCTGCGGCAATCGTGGTTGTTGGGAGGCGTTGTCCAGTCGCTCGGCTTTATTTCGGCAGATTTTGGAAGCGGTGAAGGATGGCCAGAAAACAGTGCTCACCGAAATGCTGGGCAGCGACTTGAAGGATTTGCGGAGCGGTGATTTGCGCAAGGCCATTAAACAAGGTGACAAGTTCGTCGAGCACATCGTTGAGGAAGCCGCCAAATATACCGGCATTGCCGTGGCGAATTTAATTAATGTTTTGAGCCCGGAAGTGGTGGTGATCGGCGGCGGGCTCATGGATGCGCTGGAGAATGAAATGCTTTCCGTGATCATAGAATGTGCGCGGGAACATGCCTTTCCCGGTTCGGACAAGGGTGTGAAAATATTGGCTTCGAAGCTGGGTGACGATGCGGGCATCACGGGTGGCGCGGTGTTGGCTCGCAAGGAAACGAAGTAATCCAAATGTCCAGCGTTGCAACCAACCAAGTTCGTCGGGCCGTGATTGATATTGGCACGAATTCCATCAAGTTGCTCGTGGGCGATGTCGCGGATGGCCAGGTTGATCCGGTGTTGGAGGATAGCGAGCAGACGCGGTTGGGCGCGGGATTTTATGAGACGCATGAATTGAAGCCCCAGGCAATTGCCCAGACGGCCACGGCGGTCGCTGCCTTTGCAGACAAGGCGCGCGAGTTGAAGGCGATTTCGACACGAGTCATCGCCACGAGTGCGGCACGCGATGCCAAAAACTCCCACGAACTGACCTCGGCGATTGAAAAGTCTTCCGGCTTGAAGGTCGAAATCATTTCGGGCGAGCAGGAGGCGGACTGGGCGTTTCAAGGGGTGACGAGCGATCCGGAATTGGCGCAGCAACCGTTGCTGCTGCTGGATGTGGGCGGCGGCAGCGCGGAGTTTATTTTGGGGCAGGGGGAGAGCAAACATTTTCGAGAGAGTTTTCAATTGGGCACGGTGCGGCTGCTCGAAAAACTTACCGTGAGCGATCCGCCCACCGCCAGGGAACTTGCTGCCTGTCGCGAGAAGGTGAAAACATTTTTGGAATCGACCGTGGTGCCCAAGCTCGGACCGGCGTTGAAGAAGGAAACCAAGATGGATACGGAACACCGAGCCGTGCAACTGGTCGGCACGGGTGGCACGACGACGATTCTCGCACGAATGGAGGCGCGACTCAATTCGTACGATCGCGAGCGCATTGAGGCCACGCGGCTTTCGCTGGAGCAGGTGCAGGCGCATGCGGAAAAGCTTTGGGCGCTCTCACTGGCAGAGCGCAAAAATATCGTTGGACTGCCGAAGAAACGTGCGGATGTCATCCTGCCGGGAGTGGTGATATATGAGGGCATCATGGAAACTTTTGGTTTCAAGGAATTGCGGATAAGCACGCGCGGACTGCGGTTTGCGGCGTTGATGACTCAATAAGCTCGCACACCGCTGAGGCGGGCGTCTTTATTGAACTCGGCGTGGCCGTCGAGGAACAGGCGGTTGCGGCCGCCGGGATGGACGGTCTGGCCTTTCAACTCCGGCGCCACGGTCGGGATCGTCGATGGAAAATAAGGATCGACCACCAATTCCACATCGGACGTGCCATTGATCACGCCGAGCGTCGTGTTGTTCGTGGTGTCTTTCAAATCATTCACGCATTGGAGTTGCGTCTTGTTCCAAAAATTATCGGACGGTATCACGTCATCGATGTGATCAAAGCGCCAGAGCCAATAGCGGCTGACCGGCGCATCGTTGGTGGTGTCGAGCGATTGCACGGCCTGGATGGCGGTGCCAATCGGCGACGCTGCCACGGACGGGCAGGACCAGATGTTGTAATTGGCAATTTCAGTGTGCAACACTACTGCCGCCCAGCCGCCACGCGGATCGGAGGGCGGCCAACTCGTCCAAGGATGAAAGCCGCCGGGCAAACTGCTCTTCAAATCGCGACGGTCCGGAAAGCGATCCTCGTGATCCCCGAGGTAAAGCGCGAAGGCGAGTCCAATTTGTCGCAGGTTGGAAAAACAACTCGCCTGCCGCGCCTTGCTCTTCGCCCGCGCGAGCGTGGGCAGCAGCAACGACGCGAGGATGGCGATGATGGCAATGACCACGAGCAGCTCGATGAGCGTGAACGCCGGCGCACATATTTTTCTATTTCGCTTCACTGCCATGAGCACTCTCGGCAGGGACTTTGCCGTTGCCGTAGGAGACGCGGTAAATGATACCATTCTCGTCATCGGAAACAAGCAAAGAGCCATCCCGGGTCATCGCGATGCCAGCGATGCGCGCGAACTGGGCCTTGCCATCTTCAATCAGGAACCCGGTCAAAAAATCCTCGAACTTCACCGGCTTATTATCCTCAAAATGCACGCGCGTGACGCAGTAACCACTGGGTGGCAACCTGTTCCATGAACCGCGCCAGACCACGAACGCATCGTTCGTGTATGCCGGCGGAAATTGTTTGCCCGTATAAAAAGTCATCGCGATCGGCGCGGCGTGGGCGGTATAAGTGAGCACCGGGGCAATCGAAGTCGCGCAAATTTGCTCCTTGGTTTTGCCCTTCGGTTGCGGGGCCAGGGCATCCACCTGTTTATCGCCGAAGCAATAGGGCCAGCCGTAAAAGCCGCCTTCCACGAGCAGGTTCAACTCCTCCGGCGGCACCTGGTCGCCGCGATCATCTGAACCATTATCGACACCCCAGAGTTCATGCGTCTCCGGATGCCAGTCGAACCCGAGCGTATTGCGCAAACCGCTGGCAAAAACTTTTCGTTCCGTCCCATCCGGCTTGGCGCGGAGAATCGCGGCATTCTCCGGATTGCTCTCCTCGCAACTATTACAGGTGCTTCCCATCGAAATGTAGAGCATCCCATCCGGCCCGAAGCCGAGCGTCCGTTTCCAATGCATTCCCATTTCAGGCAGATCGGGACCTTTCAATGGCTCCGGCTTCTCCACCTTGCCGCCGCCGAGGAGATGCGCCTTGTAAATTTTGCGAACCGTGCCGAGATACATATCACCCTCGTGAATCGCAATGCCATGAACACCCTTTAAATCCGAAACGATGGTCAACTGTTCATCCGCGATGCCCCGATCCTGTTTATCGCGCAACGCCACCACCGAGCCTTGAGCAAGGCAGGTGACATAAACCGTGTTGTCATCTCCCACGGCAATCATGCGCGGATTGCCGAGCCCCTGGGCGAACACGTTGACCTTGAAGCCGGGCGGCAACTTCAATTGCTTCAGCCGTTCCGGCGTGAAGTCGCGTCGCTCCGGCTGGAATACGTGACTGACGTTTTCCTGCGGTTTCCCCTCCGCCGTGGCGGTATCGGCGAGAAGGGTGTTCGCCATGGCCAGGCAAAAGAGAGAGGTCAGCCCCAAAATTATGTTCGCGCGCATCCGCGAATTTAATGCCCCAGAGCAGGGGAGGCATTGGGGCAAAACCCTTAGCCTGATTTTCAACCGCGGATGAACGCCAATGAACGCGGATTGAGCAAGGCTGGAACAATCGCCCTCCACAATTTCAACCAATGCAATTTCAGCTCTCATTTGAAACTCGAAATTCGTAATTTGAAATTAAAAAGATGTCCCGTTAACTCCCGATAGCTCACGTTAACTCCCGTTAACTCACGGTCCTTGTCTTCATCCTCCTCCCAGAGGGAGGCGATGACAATAGCCCGGCACTTGAGTGCCGGGAAAACACGTTCCAAAAATGTCCCCAGTCCCATCGGGACGACTGGATTCCTCCTTCCGATCCCGACCGAACTGCCAGCCACGTAGCGCAGACTTGCAGTCTGCCGTATCGCCGATTTGCAATCGGCCTTGCGCCCGGAACAATCCAGCCCGCCAAAACGCTTTCGCTTCGATTTCAACTCCGCAAACTTAATCCTCCTTGTTTTCATTCTGACTCCTGTCAAAAAAATTTTATCCGCTATTTGGCGTTAGAGCTCTCTGTTTGATTTGATAATTTGAAAATCTGACAATTTGAAACTCGAAATTCGCCATTCGAAATTTTCCACGCCGACCATTACCGACCATTGGCGACTATTACCGTCCGATACCGACCGAACCCCCATACACGTATTAAATTTTAACCGACCATCACCGACCGAACTGCCACTCTGGTAGCGCAGACTTGCAGTCTGCTGTATCGCCGATTTGCAATCGGCATTGCGCCCGGAACAATCCAGCCCGCCAAAATCATTCCGCATCGATTCCAATTCCGGAAACTTGATCCTCTCTGTTTTCATTCCGACTCCTGTCAAAAAAATTTTACCCGCTATTTGGCGTTAGAGCTCTCTGTTTGATTTGATAATTTGAAAATCTGACAATTTGAAACTCGAAATTCGCCATTCGAAATTTTCCACGCCGACCATTACCGTCCGTTGGCGTCTATTACCGTCCGATACTGTCCGAACCCCCATACACGTATTAAATTTTCACCGACCACAACCGACCGAACTGCCACTCTGGTAGCGCAGACTTGCAGTCTGCTGTATCGCCGATTTGCAATCGGCATTGCGCCCGGAACAATCCAGCCCGCCAAAATCATTCCGCATCGATTCCAATTCCGGAAACTTGATCCTCTCTGTTTTCATTCCGACTCCTACCACAAAATTTTTTTAACCGACCATTACCGACCTTTGGCGACTATTACCGTCCGATACCGACCGAACCCCCATACACGTATTAAATTTTCACCGACCATCACCGACCGAAAACTTCCGCTGGCCTTCCTTTTTTCCCGCTGCGTTATCCATTATCAATTGTCCATTTTCCATTGCCGCAAATTTTTTTTACCCGTTATGTACCGTTATCTGGCGTTATCTACCGTTATAAGGCGTTAGAACCCTTCGCGACCCCCCTCAAATTCAGACCAAACCCTGGGCAGCAGACTCGAACCACGGACTCCGCCGTGTTGTTCCGAATGTTTGAGTTCCCTAATTGTCCATTGTCAATTATCCATTCTCTATTAGTCCTCCCCCGTCTTGCCATAAAATTCCTCCATTAGTTTGTTGGTTAATGTTTGGTTTTATCCCGGCTCTGCATTCGAAACTCGAAATTCGCCATTCGAAATTTCCATGGGTCCTTGATTTTTGTGGGTCCACCGAGACCTGCTGGCCTCAACCCTTAATTTAATTGTGAGGCATACATACTAAAAAATACATACTATGTCAATATGTATTTTAACATTTGTTTCACACTGTTAACAATAAATGTGAATATCTTGGCAAACCTTATGCTGCAAAGGCAACTCCCTCGCACCCCTCGTGACAGCAGACCATAAAACACCCCGCTTTCCATCCTTCCATCCTCGCCCACGTCCCCCTTTCGCGTAGTGGCCCCGTCCGGAAGGACTTTCGTGGTTAAAATTCTTTATTCCCTCCGCTCGCTCCTTCAATAGCGAAGCCTGACTGACCAACCCCAAAGCGGGTTGAATAAGGTGCCAGTCCGGAAAGACCCCAGCGGTTGCCTTGAGCAAGCATTTCCAAAAAACTTTAACCGTTCTTCACTAGCCCCATCCAACAATCCCATCTTGCTTCCTCCCCGCCACGTACCTATCCTCATCCTCAAAAGGACCCGACCGCCACGATGTCCAAAAACGCCCACAATAAATCCTTCGCCCCCACGTGGGATTCGAACCCACCTCTTAGGGTGCAAATAAGCTTTGTGTTGCCCCCTTAAATCGCTTTGATGGAATGAAAGAAGCCGCCGCCCGCATAAAAATCAACAAGCTGCTCGAAGCAGCCGGTTGGCGGTTTTTTGCGGACGATAAAGGTCCGGCTAACATTCAACTCGAACCCAGCGTTACGCTCAAGCCACACGACCTTGATGCTCTCGGGGAAAATTTTGAAAAAGCTCAAAAAGGCTTTATCGACTTCCTCCTTCTCAACGAGAAGGGCTTCCCGTTTATCGTCCTCGAAGCAAAGGCGGAGGATAAAAATCCATTGGTAGCCAAAGAGCAGGCCCGCAAATACGCCCGCTCGCAGAACTGTCGGTTCGTCATCCTCTCTAACGGAAATCTGCATTACTTCTGGGACCTTGAGCGAGGCAACCCGTATGTCATCACCTCTTTCCCTACTCCTGGGTCAGTCATCGGCTATCAGAAAACCTTGCCCGATCCGAAGCGGCTGATCGAAGAGTATGTTGAAGATGATTACGTCGTGCTCACACAGCGCCCCGGGTATGCCGCAGAAGCGTCCTGGAAAAGCGAACAGGAGCGTCCACGCTTCATTGAAGTCAATGCTCTCAGGTTCCTTCGCCCGTATCAGAAGAAAGCCATTGCTGCGCTCCAGGCCGCGGTAAAGGCTGGCAAGGACCGATTCTTGTTCGAGATGGCCACGGGTACAGGAAAAACGCTCACTGCCGCGGCAGTCATCAAACTCTTCCTTCGCACCGGCAATGCGCGGCGCGTGCTCTTCCTCGTCGACCGCCTTGAGCTCGAAGACCAGGCTCTAAAAGCATTCAAGAAAGCTCTCGCCAATGACTATAAAGCCGTCATCTACAAGGAAAATCGGGATGACTGGCGTCATGCAGAGATTATCGTAACGACCGTTCAATCGCTGTTGTTCAATAACAAATATCAACAGCTCTTTTCACCCACGGATTTCGATCTGGTAATCTCCGACGAAGCGCACCGCTCGATTGGTGGCAATGCGCGCTCGGTCTTTGACTTCTTCGTTGGCTACAAGTTGGGCCTCACCGCCACACCGCGCGATTACCTGAAGAAACTCGACAAGAAAAACGCGACTACAAAAGACCCGCGTGAATTTGAGCGCCGCCTGTTGCTGGATACCTATCGCACCTTCGGCTGCGACGATGGCCAGCCCACGTTCCGTTACTCATTGCTTGATGGAGTAAAAGAAGGCTACTTGATCAATCCCACCGTCGTTGACGCTCGTAGCGAGGTCACGACCCAGTTACTTTCTGATAATGGCTTCGTCGTGGAGTTCAAAGACGAGGGTGGGGAAGACCAAAAGGAGAGCTACAAACAACGTGAGTTCGAGAAACGGTTCTTCTCCAAAGCCACGAATCAGCTCTTCTGCAAAATTTTCCTGGAAAATGCGCTTCGAGATCCTATTAGCGGCGAGATTGGCAAATCCATCGTCTTCGCGGTGAGCCAAAACCATGCGGCGAAACTCGCTCAGATTCTCAACGAAATGGCCGACCGCATGTTCCCAGGCAAATATCAATCCGATTTCGCCGTCCAGGTCACGTCTCACGTGGATGGGGCGCAACAACTCACGATCAATTTTACCAATAACAACCTGCTCGGCTCGGCGAATTTCATCCCTACATACAAGACCAGCAAAGCCCGCATTTGTGTAACCGTCGGCATGATGACGACTGGCTACGATTGCCCGGACATTCTTAATCTCGGGCTCTTGCGCCCGATCTTCTCGCCTACGGATTTCGTGCAGATGAAAGGGCGCGGCACGCGCAAACACGATTTCCGCGAACAGCTCTTTGACGAGGCGATCAAGGAGAACGTCAAGCAACCAAAGAAAACCGCTTTCAAGCTCTTCGACTTCTTCGCCAACTGCGAATATTTCGAGAAGGAATACAACTACGATCAGATCATCAAACTTCCTAAGCCGAAGGGCAAGGGTGGTGAAAAGGAGGATAACGAGGGCGATGGCATCGGAGGCATAGCGAAAAGCTATGAGCATCTTGGTGAGGATATCCTTGCCACGATGAGAGAGGAGGTCATCGGCTCTGAAGGCATGAAGATCGACCGCATGCTTTATCAGAAATTCGAGACCACCATCCGGGAAAATGATTTCATCGTGGCCAGTATTGAGGCAAACCAATGGGACCGGGTCATCGACTATGTGAACCGGGAAATCTTCGGCAAATCCGCTGAGTTTTATTCGCTGGAGAAGCTGCGCAAAGCGGCGGACGTGGACCGGCGGATCACGCTTCGGGAAATTCTCGAAAAAATCTTCGGCCTTATTCCGCGCTTCAAGTCCAAAGATGAACTGTTGGAGGAAGAGTTCTCCAAGTTCGTGGCCGACTACAAACCCGAAGAGGCCGAAGCTATCCCGGCACTCAAAACCTATTTCAAGGCCTACGTCACCAGCGATCAGATTCGTTATATCATCGAATCAGGCCACTTGACCGACCTCGCCACGAATCCCGTATTCTCCACACGTGACTTCAAGGCTGTGCCTTCGAAATACCGGACGTTGATTCCGGAATACATCAAGGATTATGTTTCCTTGAACCAATTCGCTGCTTAGGAAAACTACATGCTAGACTCTGACACAAAACGCCGCATCGATACCGCTCGCAACATCCTCGTTGGCAAAGTTCCCGACCCAAAATCCCAGGTAGAACAAATCACTATTGCACTCATCTATAAGTTCATGGACGACATGGACGCTGAGTCTGAGGAGCTGGGCGGCAAGCGTAAGTTTTTCACGAAGGATTTCGCCCGATACGGCTGGGCCAGGCTCATGCGTTCCGGTCTTGGCGGCCATGAACTACTCGGCCTCTATGGCGAAGGCATTGCCAAGATGCCCCAGAATCCCGGCATCCCACTCCTGTTCCGTGAAATTTTCAAGAATGCTTATCTTCCCTATCGCGATCCTGAAACGCTTAAAGCCTTTCTAAAAATCATCGATGAGTTTACGTACGACCACTCCGAGCGGCTTGGTGATGCCTTCGAGTATCTCCTCTCCGTCCTTGGCTCCCAAGGCGATGCCGGGCAATTTCGCACACCACGTCACATCATTGATTTTATCGTCTCGGTTGTAGATCCGAAAAAAAACGAGACAGTCCTCGACCCTGCTTGTGGCACCGCCGGATTTCTAATTTCCTCCTACAAACATATCCTTCGTGCGAATACCGACGCCAGAGGGAACAGCAAGCTCACCCCCGACGACCGTGGGCGCCTCGCGAAGAACTTCAAAGGTTACGATATCTCCCCTGACATGGTGCGCCTTTCATTGGTGAACCTCTATCTCCACGGTTTTACTGATCCACACATCTACGAATACGACACACTCACCTCCGAGGAACGCTGGAATGAGTTCGCCGATGTCATCCTCGCCAACCCTCCATTCATGTCTCCGAAAGGCGGCATCAAGCCCCACAAGCGTTTCTCCGTTCCAAGCAATCGCAGCGAAGTCCTATTCGTGGATTACATGCTGGAACATCTGACCGCCCACGGCCGGGCTGGCATCATTGTTCCCGAAGGAATTATTTTTCAAAGCGGCACCGCATACCGACGACTCCGTGAAGTTCTTTTGAAGGAATCCCTGATTGGGATCATCTCGCTCCCGTCGGGGGTCTTCCAGCCTTACTCGGGCGTGAAAACCTCGATCCTGATTCTCGATAAGCGAGTCGCCAAGAGCAGGCCTCATGTTCTCTTCTCCGACATTCGCGCTATCGGTGTAAGCCTCGGCGTCAAACGCACGGTTACCGAGCGAAACGATCTGCCATTCGTGGTCCAGGATTACGCGGCTTACCACGAAGGTACGGAATTATCGCGGCACTCCTTCCTCGTTGAGCGAAACGCGATTGCCGCCAACGACTACATTTTCAGCGCAGAACGCTATCGACCGGTTGAAGCCCGAGCTGGGACTCGTGTCGTCAGGCTGAAGGACGTGTGCTCGCTAACTAAAGGTACGCATTCCAGCACCAAGACACAAAGGGGACCCTATCCACTCATCGTGACGGCTAAGGAACCGCTCAGTTCTTCCGATTACGAAATAGATGGTGAGGCAGTCTGCGTTCCGATGATTTCATCCACGGGCCATGGTCGGGCAACCCTCAGCCGAATTCACTTCGCTTCAGGGAAGTTCGCTGTAGCGAACCTCTTGGCTGTGCTTCAGCCGAAAGATGCCGACGTTTTAATCACTAGATTCCTCTATCTCGTTCTCGACCTCCAGAAGGACAAGGTGGCGGAACTCATGAAGGGCGCTGCCAATGTCAGCATGAAAGTTGAGGACTTGGCCGAATTCCAAATCCCCCTGCCATCCCTTGCTACGCAGAAGGAGATCGTGCTGGAGATCGAGGGCTACCAGAAAGTCATCAACGGCGCCCGCGCCGTCCTCGACCACTATCGCCCCCACATCACCATCCACCCTGACTGGCCGATATGTTGCCTGGATGATGTCGCATCTCTACGCAGTGGCACAACGCCCGATACAACTCGGGGTGACTACTATGTCGGCGATGTGAACTTCGTGAAGACCAGCGAGATCAACAACTGCATCATCAACAGTTCCGTTACCCATATCAGTAGGGAGGCCGTGAGAGATTACGGTCTCACTGTTTTTCCAAAAGGGACTGTCTTGATGGCCATGTACGGCCAAGGCAAAACGCGGGGCCAAGTCGCATACCTCAACGTGCCCGCCTGCACGACTCAGAACGCGGCGGCAATCACCCCGAACGAGTGCGTTGAACCACTCTACCTCTATTTGTACTTTCTCGGACAATACGACCGCTTAAGGAAACACGGCATTGATGGTCACATTTCGCATTTGAATCTCACATACCTCAAAACATTTGAAATCCCTCTCCCACCCCTCGCCACGCAGCAAGCCATCGTGTCCGAGATCGAAGCCGAGCAAGCACTGGTCGCCGCCAACCGCGAACTAATCACCCGCTTCGAGAAAAAAATCCAAGCCACCCTCGCCCGCATCTGGGGTGAGGGTGATAACACTATCGAAACGCATTAATTCCACCACCTAACCTACACATCGTCATGTCAACACCGCCAATTCTTTCATATGCCGATGTGCTCGCCGAAACTGACGTACGTCGGCACCTTCTGTTGGGAAACGGTTTCAGCATCGCATGCAGACCTGACCTGTTTAAATACGACAAACTTTTCGACCGGGCAGATTTTTCACAAGCAGAGCGAGCACGCCAGGCGTTTGATGCGCTCGGAACAACAAACTTCGAAGCAGTCATGAGGGCATTGCGGAGCTTCTCTGTAATTGCCACGATCTACTTCCCGGGCGATGCGGATGCAAAAAACAGAGCCGCAGAAGACGCTAATTCACTCAGAGAGGTACTTGTCAGCGCTGTAGCCGGTTCCCATCCAGATCGTCCGCACGATATAAAAAGAGAAGAATACTCAATC
Source organism: Pedosphaera parvula Ellin514 (assembly GCF_000172555.1). NCBI lineage: Bacteria > Pseudomonadati > Verrucomicrobiota > Pedosphaerae > Pedosphaerales > Pedosphaeraceae > Pedosphaera > Pedosphaera parvula. The sequence goes on along the minus strand of NZ_ABOX02000034.1, from coordinate 34,337 downwards.
TGCCGAAAGTTTCTCCGTGGCTACAAGAGTATCAATACATTGAATTATGACTTGCTGCTCTATTGGTCTCTAATGCAAGACGAACTTGAGGATGAGCCGATTACTTCTGATGATGGTTTCCGTAAGCCTGCCGACGATCCCGATGCCGATTACGTTTCGTGGGATCCAGATAATTCGAAGACCCAAAGTGTACGGTATCTTCACGGTGCTTTACACCTTTACGATACCGGGAGCGAGATGAAAAAGTTTACTTGGGTCAACACCCAAATCCCTCTCATTGATCAAATCCGTGCCGCATTACAACAAGGGTTTTACCCCGTTTTCGTCTCGGAAGGCACAAGCGCTGAAAAGGTAGAACGCATCCGCCATAACGATTACCTCTGTAAAATGTATCGTTCGTTTACGGAAATTCAGGGATCGCTCGTCGTATTCGGACATTCCTTGGACGAGTGCGACGACCATATCTTCACAGATCGTATTGGCCGCCATGGTAAAACAAACCGCTTGTATATCAGTCTGTTCGGAGATCCAAGCTCTTCTGCAAATCAGGAAAAAATTAGCCGGGCATCAGCACTCTCCGGACTTCGGAAGGGCAAACCCTTAGAGGTAAAGTTTTTCGATGCCGGCTCTGCGTCAGTTTGGGCGCCCAGCAGGTTAGCTAACACGGGGACGTCCACTGCATCCAATTAAACATTGAGGCCGGCTGTAACCTCCTCGCCACGCTCATACTTGGTGAGGATATCCGCAGGATAGGCGAAGGGCTCCCCAAATTTCATGCCCTCGTATCGATAGCCGCTGAATTTTGCTGAAAAACTTTTCCATTCCTGTCTAATCCCTTATTCTCGCCGCCAACCAAAGGCCATCCATGATCCACTACCAGCACACCACCGAAAACCTTTCCTGGGAAAACTTGTCCACCCTCTTCCAATCCGTCGGCTGGGGACCACGAAGCGCCTCTGAACTCCAGGACGCCTTTTCCAAAAGCACCCACCTCATCTTCGCCTACGACCAGAACCAACTCGTCGGCTGCGGCCGCACCGTCGATGACGGAAAATATTACTGCCTCATTGTCGATGTCATCGTCGCTCCCACGCATCAGCGACGCGGCATCGGCACCCACATCATCGACCACCTCAAACAGCAGACCAGAGATTATCTGTTTTGCACCCTCACCGCCGCTCCCGACAAAGCCTCGTTTTACGAAACCCTGGGCTTCCGCAAACAACAAACCGCCTACATCGTCCCCCGCACCGAAAAACAAGCCACCGACCACTGCTGACAGGACCGCCTTCTACCCGTCTAATTATGTAGACAATTCCACTGGGATTGGAATGATATCTGTCGTTCAAGAGAGACAAAATTATCAGATAAGACTTTTACCTATGAGCCATCGTTGTTTCGCGCTTTTTTCCGGCCTTCTTTTGCTTTCCGCGATCCAGGTCAGGGCGAATTCGGACATCACCATCGGTTCGGCTCCCACCTCAGGCGGTTCCTGGTCCTGGGGCTATTTTACGCCCACGGCGGACAAGGCAACCATTTCCGTCACCGACATAGCAAATTTGCTGGATAACGGGACACCTATCCTCATCGTTACCACCAGTGCATTTTCAGCACAGGGAAACATCACCGTGGATTCGGCGATCGTGAAGTCGGTTTCGAATCCCGCCTCGCTGGAACTCACCGCCAATTCCAGCATTGCCATCAACGGCTCCATCAACATGCCAACGGGCGACCTCTCTCTTTCTGCCGCCAATGGCGGTAGCATCACCCAGGGGGCGGAGATTATCGTGGCCACGGGAGCAGTCACCATTCTATCACCCGCTGGCGATGTCACCCTTAACAACGTTGCAAATAATTTTTCCACAGCCACCATCACCGCTGCCAACAATGTCACCCTGGCCACCAGTTCTGCGCTCAATTTCGGCAATTCGATGATTACCGGTAATCTCACTGTGACCACAGCCGGAGCCATCACGCAGTCGGGCGCTCTCCGGGTAGCTCTGAGCAGGACCGCCACTTTCTCTGCTGGGTCCGCGAACAACATCGTGTTGAATCAGGTTGCCAACGACTTCCCGACCGTGGTCATCACTTCCGGCAAAGACGTTACGATCAGCGATATCAACAGCCTCAATTTTGGGGCTTCCACCATTTCGGGAAATCTGTGGGTAAACACCTCTGGAGCCATCACTCAGTTTGGCGCTCTTTCCGTTAATGGTGCCGGCTCATCAGCCTTCTTCTATGCCGGCTCGGGAAATAATATTATACTGAGCAATCCCGGAAATGATTTTGCGACGGTCAGCATCGCTTCCGCCAAAGATGTTACCCTGGTGGACATCAATGGACTCACCCTAGGCAGCTCCACCATCGGGGGAACACTCTCGGTCTCGGCTCAGGGAAACATTGTTCAAAGCTGGGCTTTGAACGTGACTGGTGCCACGACATTAAGCGCGGGAACATCCAAGGATATTGTGCTGACTTCAGGCAATCGTTTCACAGGAATCACCATCCCGGCAGCGAGAAACGTTTCGTTATACAGCTATGAGGGGCTCACTTTAAATACAATCGCAACGACCGGCTCGTTTACTGCCAATTCCTCCGGTACGATATTCGTGGCGGGTGCCTTGACTTCCGGCGGAAGCGTGACGCTGGGAGGCGCTGCCTGCACATTGAACAACAATGTTTCATCCACCAGCACAGTCAATTTTACTTCCCCCTTGTCGCTCGGCATGAACGTCACGGTGACCGGTTCGGTGAATTTCAACAGCTCGATTTATGGCAATGGCAGGCAGCTCACCGTGAACGGTGCAGCCATGATTGGCGGCAGTTCCCTGAGTGCGATGGGCAGCAAGTTTCTTTTTCAAAACTCTCTCGGCATTGGAACCGGAATCTTGTCGATCCAAAACTGGAATGGTTCCACCACCGGCGGCGGAGCCAGTCAAATCGTCGTCAGCAATCCACAACTTCCCACAGCCGAACTCTCCAAGGTGCGTTTCATTAATCCGGTCGGGCTCGCTTCCGGGACATATCGTGGCCAGGTTCTTGCCTCTGGTGAGATTGTGCCGGCTCCCCATCCCACGCTTCTAGTTGGCAGGAGCGGCTCCAATTTTGTGTTAAGCTGGCCAGACACGTCTGTATTGCAATCAGCTACCAACGTCGTCGGTCCATACGTGGACATTCCTGCAGCCACGAGCCCATACACCAATGCCACTGGAGTAACACCCAGCCAGTTTTTCCGCTTACGTTGAACAGTAGGTCCGGATGGTTCCAGAACCATTCTCTATCCTGGGCACCTCTCCTTTGTGCCTCCTCGTGGCTATTCATATCTTTGTCCGTGTGCATCCGTGGTTAGGCTTCCTTTTCATTCATGTTTGACATTTTCACCCCACCTCCACCAGTCTTCACCCGTAGGTGACGCTGTGAACACGTTCCAATGCCTCAAAGAATTTTTCCTGATCTGGGTCGAATTCTTTCGGCACGCAACCAGGCTCGAGTATTGCTCGCTCGCCATTGCCGGCACCATCGGTTTCCTCTGGTTTAAAATTATGTTCCGAAAACCCGACGGCTTCGACCAACATCCCACCATTGATTATCGCGACCCCGTGGACGGTCGCTGGGCCGGCGAGAAGGCGATGCTGTTGCTGCTGATGGCCTTTGGCAGCTATTGGCTGGCGTATTATCAACTGCCCGACTGGTTCCCAACCTTTTTTCACGGAGTGCCAAAATAACCCCCAAAAGAGTTCAATTCTCCTTTCTGCGTAAATCGGCGTGTTCTGCGGGCAGGTGTTTTTGTGTCCCTTGTGCTTTTTCGTGGCCGTTCAAAAATCATTGATGCGCATTCAACGCACTGCTCTACTCGCTTGCCCATGAATTCGCCCATGGAATACCGCGACATCCGCTGCGCCCACTCGGACAGTTTGCCCGCGCTCCTCGCGCAATTGCGTTTGTCGGTGCTCATCTCCACTTACCAGACCGGCCACCTCGTCGTGGTGTCGGCACGGGAAGGCCGGCTCACGCTGACGTTTAATCAATTCGAGCGGGCCATGGGCATCGCGGTCAAGTCCGGGACGATCGCCGTTTGCACGCGCAAGGAAGTCTGGTTCCTCCGCAACGCCCCGGACATCGCCGCCAAGCTCAAGGGACATCATGACGCCTGTTTCCTGGCCCGCACCTCCCATTTCACCGATGACATCCGAGCGCACGAAGCCGCCTGGGTCGCGGCGCCTTCGGGAGGAAGCGAATTCTGGACCGTCAACACACTCTTCTCCTGCCTCTCCGCCCTGCATCCACATTACAGTTTTGCCCCACGCTGGAAGCCGCCGTTCATATCCACTCTGCGTCCCGAAGACCGCTGTCATCTCAACGGGCTGGCCGTCGTCAACGGCGCACCCCGTTACGTCACGGCCTTGGGAGAAACGGACACGCCCTCTGGTTGGCGCGGCGTCAAACAGAATGGCGGCTTTCTCATGGAAGTCCCCAGCGGCCGCATGCTGACTCGTGGTCTCTCCCTCCCGCATTCGCCGCGGGTGGAAGGTAATCAGATTTTCTTTCTCCACTCCGGCCAGGGCGAGTTGGCGGTGGCTGATTCCCAAAGTGGCCAGGTCACTTCCGTGGCTCACGTGCCGGGCGTTTCGCGTGGTCTGGCCATTCACGGTGGTTACGCGTTCGTCGGTCTCTCCAAAGCCCGTCCATCGTTGGAAGGACTCCCCATCATGGCTGATCGCGACAAACTGCGTTGTGGGCTTTGGGTGGTTGATTTGCGGACCGGTGCCATCGCAGGGCATCTGGAATTTTGCACGGGCATCGAAGAGATTTTCGACGTTCAAGTATTGCCGGGGATTGTCTCGCCTTACATTTCCGGTCCGGCAGCCGAGAAGGATGTCGGTCAGCCGCTTTGGACCATCCCGCCCGGCTCGGCTTAGTGCGATCCTTTCCTGCTTGCCTTCGGGTGAATTGGGAGTATCAATGCTGACGCAAAGGTTGTTCAGATGCGAAAACTAAGACGACGTAGAAAACGCTTGGCGGTATTGGCGGCAGGGACAGTGTTAACGCCGGTTGGCTCCGCGCTGGCTTCATTGCTCGGCAACCAGCTCTTTCCCGCGAACAATCCCTGGAATCAGATCATCACCAACGCACCGGTCGCGACGAACTCAGCGGCCATCATCGCCAACATCGGCACCTCGGCTCTCGTCACGCCCGGTTGGGGTGTGGATAATCCTGCCAATGGAGCCAGCGCCTTGTATGGCATTCCTTACAATGTCGTCCATGGCAACAGCACCGCCAAGGTGAATGTCGTCATCGACAATTATCCCGACGAGAGCGACCTCATCCCGGTGCCGATTCCGGCAAACGCCGTGCTGGAAGGTGATTTTCAAAACGGACCCAATCCCGGCGTCGGTAATCGCGGTGACTCTCACCTAATCGTCTGGGATGAGGATAACAACGTCGGTTATGAACTGTGGTACGCCAGCCGGCCTTCGGAGAACTCCGACGGCAAGTGGCATGCGGCCATAGAATCATTTTGGGGCTTTGGCACGAACAGTTTTCGTCCCCTCGGATGGATGTCCGGCGACGGTGCAGGATTGCCGATACTTCCCGGCCTGGCCCGGCCCGATGAAGCGTTGCCAGTAGCGCAGGGAGGCCAGGGTGTGATCAACCATGCCGTGCGCGTGACGCTGCCGAACCGCGTTATTGACTCGCGATATATTTACCCTGCTTCACACAAGGGCTCTTCCACGGCAGTCTCCACCAACACCATTCCCCTCGGCAGCCGGTTGCGCTTGAAGAACACGCCAGCCGTGAACAATTCGATTAGCTTGATGGGGTCTCAATCCCAGGTTCTTGCCCGTGCCATGCAGCAATATGGCCTCATTGTCGCGGACACCGGCGGCTTGGCGGCAGCGATAAATGTCAGCGGCGCTCCTGGCTCGGTCAACGCCAGTAACAATCTCAGTGCTACCTGGGATATGACGGATGTCATGAAACTGAAGGGGCTCACCGCTAATGACTTCGAGGTTCTCAACCTCGCACCCATGGTGACCAGCTTGAGCGCTACACAGGGTTGGCCCGGCAGTAATCTCAACATCACTGGTCAGAATTTCTCAGGTGCAGCAGGGCGCCTATCGGTGTTCTTTGGAACCAACGCCGCCAGTTCGGTCAACATGCTCAGCGATACACAGATCTCCGTCACCGTCCCGAGCGGTTCCGGGACCGTGGATGTGACGGTTCAATCGGGAGTCAAACAAACTAGCGCCGGCAATGTCACCGCACCTATTTTCGGTTATGGAACCTCGGCCCTAACCGCGGCAGACAAGTTTACCTTTACCGCCCCGCCACCGACGATCCAGCATGTCACCTTGAACGCCGGGAACTTCGTCATGAGCGGGACCAATAACAGCGGACTCGGCGGCACTTATCACGTCTTGACCTCGACCGATCTGTCAGTGCAGAGGACCAACTGGACGATTTTGACGAGCGGGAGTTTTGATGGAAGCGGAAACTTCTCGTTCACGAACCCCGTTGGATCAACCAGCGCGCGGCACTTCTACACCCTGCAAGTGCCGTAACCCTGCGTTGCTTCACGCTCTTCTGCGTAAATCTGCGTCGTGGTTTGGGCGTGCGATGTTGCGTGTTGGACGTTTCGCCATCTTCCATCCTCGCTGCTGTGTTCTCGTGGCATCATGCTGTTCCCGGGAGGCGGTTCAATTGCGGGTTAGACGTAAGGCCCAGCGTCCATTACACTCGCGGTATCAGAAGAATTATGGGTGCGGGATCTACATCTGAAACAATTGCGCCGGGGACGTCGGGGGCGACGGAATTGGCGGTCAATGGCATGACTTGCAGCAATTGCGCGCGGCATGTGACGGAGGCGATTCAAGGTGTGCCGGGGGTTGCCGGGGCGTCGGTGGAGCTGGAGCAGGGGCGGGCGACGGTGCGTTGGAAGGGGTCGCCGGATGTGCCAGCGGTGTTGGCGGCGGTGAAGGCGGCGGGTTATGAGCCGAATGTGTTGGAGGGCGAGGCGGGCACGGAGACGGCGCGGAAATGGTCGCCGTTGGCGGGTTGGCAATTCAATGTGGTGGTGGGCTTGGCCTGCACGTTGCCGTTGATCATCGCGGAATGGGGTTTTGGCTGGGGGATGCAGCCGTGGTTTCGGTGGGTGGCGTTTCTGCTGGCGTTGCCGGTCCAGATTTTTTGCGGGGCACGATTTTACGTGGGGGCGTGGCGGCAGCTCAAGGTGGGGAGTTCGAACATGGACACGTTGGTGTCGCTCGGTTCCACGACGGCATTTCTTTACAGCGTCTGGGCGTTGTTCACGGGGAGTCACGGGCATCTCTATTTCATGGAATCGGCGGCGATCATTACGTTGATCAGCCTGGGACATTGGTTTGAGGCGCGGACGAGTGCGCGGGCGGAGAGTTCGTTGCAGGCGTTGCTGCACCTGGCGCCGCAAATGGCGAGACGGAGAAACTCGGACAATTCCGCGACGCTCGTGCCGGTGAAGGAACTGCAGTTGGAGGAGACGATTATTCTCAAGCCGGGCGATCAGGTGCCGACGGATGGCGAGGTGGTGTTTGGCGATTCGACGATCGATGAATCGATGTTGACCGGGGAATCGATTCCGGTGGAGAAGGAGATCGGGGCGAAGGTGTTTGCGGGGACGGCGAATTTGAATGGGAGTTTGTTCGTGCGGGTGACGGCCACAGGTGAAGGGACGGCGTTGGCGCATATCATTGCCGCGGTGCAACGGGCGCAGAACAGTCGCGCGGGCATCCAGCGACTCGGGGATCGGGTGAGCAGTGTGTTCGTGCCGCTGGTGGTGCTGGCGGCGTTGGGGACCGGTTTGTTGTGGGGCATGGCGCCGGAGTCGGCGAGGCATTGGAGCGCGTTATTGACGCAGTATTTGTGGGCGCCTTCGGTGCCGGAGAGCAACCTGACGGCAGCGGTCATCTGTGCGGCGGGGGTGCTGATCATCGCGTGTCCGTGTGCGATGGGATTGGCGACGCCGATTGCCATCATGGCGGGAACGAACGCGGCGGCGCGACGCGGGATTTTGATTCGCGATGGGATTGCGTTGGAGCGGGCGGGAAAAATCACGGCGGTGGTCTTCGATAAGACGGGCACGATCACGCAAGGCAAGCCGGTGGTGGTGAGCGAGGAGAAATATGGTTCCGGCGGGCGCCGGCCGATTGTGCACGAGATGAAACTCGCGGCGGCGTTGGCGCGGCGGTCGAATCATCCGATCAGCCAGAGCGTGGCGAAGTTGTATAACGACGATTATCCGTTTCAAGAATGGGTGGAAATTCGCGGCTCCGGTGTGCAGGCGAAGTTGCGCATGGATAATTTTCAAAGTGCGCCGGTGCTGGTGCGGTTGGGTTCGTTGCGCTGGTTGCGGGCGTCGGGCGTGGACCTGACGCGAGGCAAGAATTTCGAGCAGCAATGGTCGGAGCAGGGGGCGACGTTGCTGGGGATTTCAATCGATCAATCGCTCATGGGCATCGTGGCGGTGCAGGACACGTTGAAGGAAGGTGCGCAGGAGGTGATTGGCAAATTGCACAGGCGGGGATTCAAAACCTATTTGTTAACCGGCGATAATCCGCTGACCGCGCAGGCGATTGCGCGGGAAGTGGGAATTCCCAGCGGCCATGTGTTCGCGGAAGTGCTGCCGGAGGACAAGGCCGGGTTCATCCAGGTGTTGCAAAAGAAGGGGGAGCGCGTGGCGTTCATCGGCGATGGGATTAATGATGCGCCGGCGTTGGAGGCAGCGGATATAGGCATCGCGGTCAGCCGGGCGAGCGATGTGGCGCGCGAGGCGGCGGATATTATTTTGCTGAAATCGGAAATTCACGCGGTGCCGGAGGCGTTGGGGCTGGCGCGTGCGACGTTGAAGACAATCAAACAGAATTTATTTTGGGCATTCTTTTACAACATCATCGGCATACCGCTGGCCGCGCTTGGCTTTCTCAGCCCGGTATTGTGCGCGCTGGCGATGGGACTGTCGGACATGGTGGTCATCGGCAATGCGTTGCGCTTGCTACGCTGGGATGCGTTTCTCTGGCAAAACTGCGTCGGCGAATCGCTTCGGACCTGGATATTAACGATGACGAATAGCGGCTGGCGAGTCGGTGGAAATTAATTTGAGCCTGAAAGATGGCGTTGCTGGGGGGCTGAGGAATTACTGATTGGTAACAGCGCTGTTCGTTGCAGGCGAGTTCGTTGAAATCTCTGCAGTATTGGTGCCAGGATGATGCTGTTTGTCATCCTGCTTTTTAGGGTGGGGTTTGACAAGTTCATCGAACTTCTTGCGCTGTTCCGGCGTGAGCTCGTCGCGCAGTTCGCTGCGCACCCGTTGCGATTCCTTGTTCATCTGCGGAGCAATTGGTTTCCATAACGCTTTCGTGCGCTCCTGACCATCGATGATGATTTTCTCGAGACGATCGTGTTGCTCGGGGGTGAGGTTCAACTCGCGATCCATGCGATGCAGCAGCTCGCGATTATGCTGCTGCCAGGGTGTGACTGCCTGCACGGAAAGGGGTTTGATCTTTTTCTGGTCCTTGATGCGAACGACGTGGTTCACCAGCAAACCACCGGTAACCACGCCCGCTCCAAAAATAACCAGAGTGGCGAGAATGACCTTCCAGATTTTCACCAAGTTTCTCCAGCCTGATCAGCCGACGGGTTATCGACTGCTGCAAAGAGCGTCTTTTCGACGTCCTGAGAGAGGCTGTCCTGGTTATTCGAAGGGGCGTAAAAGGACAAGGCGGTGATGATGAGCATGAACGCCACGCAAAGCATGGCCGAGCGGACCAGCGCGCGTGACCAAAAGCTCCAGGGATCGGCTGCCGCATGGCCCGTCAAGTGGGCCATGATACGCTGTTCAAAAGCATAAGGCACATGGTCGCCCGGCTGGTCAGCGCGGGCGGCGGCAATCAATTTGCGGTTAAGTTCTGAAAGATTCATAGGCCTGCTCTTAATCAGACGCCGTCAGCGGCGTGTGGGTTACAGATACTTATCTTTTACGAGTTTTGCCAGACACTTTTTCATCTCAGCCCGGGCGCGAAAGGCACGGACTTTTACCAATGGCACTGACCAGCCGGTCAGCACGGCAATTTCTTTGACCGACTTTTCTTCAATCTCCAAAAGAGTAATGATAAGCCGCGCGGGGGGAGAAAGTTGTTCCAGCACGCGTGCGACCAGGGCCTTCGCTGCCGCGGCGTTTTCTTCGGCTTTTTCCGGTTCAGCGACAAAATGATCCAGCCAGTTTTCCTCCGGCTCGGTCAGCTCAGAAAAAGCCATTTCGCGGTTGCGCTTGTGCCCGCGCAGGAAATCGTAACAGGTGCGCACCGTCAGGCGCATGAGCCAATGTTCAAAAGGGGCATCGCCGCGAAAACTGCTGAGTTTCTGGAACGATTTGAGCCAGACCTCCTGGACGATGTCCTCAATTTCGCTTTCCCGTCGGGCGTAACGCCGGGCGGTGGCGAAAACGCGCGGCGAATACTTTTTGATCAGAGGCTCAAAGCTTGCGGCATCACCCTTCAGCACTGCGGCGATGAGTTCCGCATCGGTCGATTCCATTTGTTAAGCACGGACTATTGCAAAGAGTTGCTGAAGACTAAAGACAAAAGCCGGAGGATGAAAACAGAGGCGGTGGCTTTTGAACTCAATGAAAAGGTTAGTTAGCCCGCTCACATAAACGAATAGACGAAGATAATTTGCGGCAAGTTACCATGAGATTTGAAAAGAGGACCGTTTTCAAGCCTGTTTAAGTTGCAAGTTGCTCAATGCAAATATTTTAAATGAAAATCTGAGGCGAAAAATGTGGGGTTTTAGCCGCGGGTAATTTTAAATGCGTTTTCGAATTCGGTGGTGAACTTATTCAGGGCAGCCGTGATTTTGGGCGGTTGCTCGCAGAGCGTGACCATCATTCTTTCCGCCATATGTGGTTTATGCCGAATGAGTTCAGTTGCTGCCATCATCAAGGAAAGATGGTTATTGATATCGTGTTTCAGGATTGAAAGCTTCTGATTCATCTCTTCGACTTGCTGTACAGAAAATGTTATCGGCTCACTGGGCAAACGCATCCACCACGATGTGCATAAAAGGGGTGGAAGGCAAGCCGCTTTACTACGATGATGTAGGATAGGTAGGAAGCAGGCACCGTGTGAAAATGCCAACAAATGTGTAAAATAATGGTTTTTGCCGGTTGACACATGGGCCGCATGAAAATAACCTGCTCAGCCTGACTTAAGAGGAACGTCCGCCATTTGGTGGACGTACCCAAGGTCTCCAGAGAGGATGTGAGTTGAGTTGACAGAGATTAGACTGAAAAAAGGCGAACCCGTTGAAAAGGCCCTGCGTCGATTGAAGAAGAAAATCGATCGCGAAGGCACCCTTAAGGTTGTACGCAACCATCGGCATTTTGAAAAGCCGAGCGAACGCAAACGCCGTAAGATGAAAGCCGCCCGGTTCTCCGCCATGCTGAGCGCCCGTTACGCGGACTTGTAATCGTTTTGAATTGTCATAGCCGGATGCGGTCAAAGAAATGATCGCATTCGGTTTTTGTTTTTACCTATGTATTCGCTTTCCAGCTGTTGGAATTCTCATCGACACACCGATGGCCGCGTGATGTTGCGCGAAATTCGCGACCTTGGTTTTGAGTATGCGGAACTCAGCCACGGCACACGCATCAGCCTTTTGCCCGGCGCCATCGAAGCGGTGGAAGCGGGCGAGATTAAGATTTCCAGTCTCCACAATTTTTGTCCGCTGCCCATTGGGATAAATCATTCGGCGCCTAATTTATTTAAATTTTCCGCATACAAACCGATGGAGCGCGAAAATGCGCTTCGTTACACGCGCAAAACCATCGAGATGGCAGCGAAACTCAAAGCTCCTCTCGTCGTGCTGCATTACGGCGCCATCGAGATGAAGGATTACACCGACAAATTGATCGAGATGGTCGGTCGTGGCGACAAGGAAACCTCCAAATATCAAAAGCTATGCGACGAAGTCATGCGCAAGCGTGAGGGCATCAAGGAGGAATTTATCGAACGGGCCAATGAAGTTCTGCACAAGCTTTTGCCCGAGGCGGAGAATCTTGGCGTGAAGTTAGGCATCGAAAATCGCGAAGCCGTCGAAGAATTGCCGCTCGAGCACGATTATCATTTTTTGTTCAAGGAATTCACCAGCCCGAACATCGTTTACTGGCACGATACCGGCCATGCGCAAATCAAGGAGAACCTCGGGTTCATCCATCACCTCATGCATTTGGAATCGCAACGCGAGCGCCTCTTTGGTTTCCATATTCATGACGTGCAATTTCCCGGTCGCGACCACTGCGAGCCCGGCACTGGCACCGTCGATTTCAAAGCGCTTAAGCCGCTGGTGAAACCCGAGCACATCAAGGTTTTTGAATTCAGCCCCGGCCTGACCGTGGAGGAAGTCAAACGCGGCGTCGTGCACGTGAAGAATATTTGGGGGACGGAATAAGAGAGGGGAGTTGCTTTTGCTCCGGCCATTTGGTAAGAGTAACTCCTGCGCTGAGAGAGCCGGGTCCTTTTCCAAGGAGATAGTTCACTGTTTGTATGACATTACGTGAAACAGCTACAGAATTGGTGCGCCGTTTACAGACGGCGGGCTTTGACGCGTACTGGGTGGGCGGGTGTGTGCGCGATTACTTTCTCGGACGCGAGCCGAAGGATTTTGACGTTGCCACGAACGCGGTACCGGAGCAGGTCGAGAGAATCTTTCAACGCACCATTCCCGTAGGCCGGAAGTTTGGGGTATTGATCGTTCTCGAAAAGGGTTTTGAGTTTCAGATAGCCACCTTCCGCGCGGAATCCGATTACCAGGATGGCCGTCATCCCGAGCAGGTCACTTTTGGCGACCCGAAAGCCGATGCCAGCCGTCGTGATTTCACGATCAACGGTCTTTTTTACGATCCAGTCAATGATGTGCTGCACGATTGGGTGGGGGGGGAAGTTGATCTGAAAGCAAAAGTCTTGCGCACCATTGGAGAGCCAGCCGAACGTTTTGCCGAAGATCATCTGCGTTTACTCCGGGCGGTGCGTTTTGCCGCGCAACTTAATTTCCAAATCGAAGCAAAAACCTTTGCGGCCATGGTGGCCAATGCGCCCAAGATCAAAACCATCAGCGCCGAACGCATTCGCGAAGAGTTGATGAAGGTGTTTCGTCCGCCGCACGCAGCACGCGGATTGGACCTGTTGCGTGAAAGCGGCTTGCTCGAACAGGTGCTGCCTGAAATTGCCGCGACCATTACCTGCGAGCAAACGCCGGATTATCATCCGGAAGGAAGCGTTTATAATCATGTTCGTTTGATGCTGTCCCAGTTGCCGGAGGATGCTTCACCGGAATTGCCGTGGGCAGTTTTGTTGCACGATGTAGCCAAGCCGGTGACGGCATCCCGAGATCCCGAAACGGGAAGCATCCATTTTTATGGCCACGAAAAGGTGGGCGCTGAAATGGCCGAAGTGCTGCTGCAACGCCTGAAGTTTCCGCGCAAGGAGACGGATGAAATTGTGGCCGCCGTGCTCTATCACATGCAGTTCAAGGATGTGCCGAACATGCGGAAGTCGACGTTGCGTCGCATGATCATGCGGGAAACTTTTCCGCTGGAACTGGCGCTGCACCGTTTGGATTGCCTCGGCTCACACCGGATGTTGGATCACTATGATTTCATGGTGGAACAGGAGCGGGAACTGGAGAAGAAGCCCGAAATTTTGCCGCCGTTGCTGAATGGCAACGATCTAATGGCACTTGGTATGCAACCTGGTCCAGCCATGGGTGAATTGCTCACGGAATTGCGCGATAAACAGTTGCAGGAGGAGTTGAAAACGAGCGACGAAGCACGCGAGTGGGTTTTGGAAAAGCTGAAAACGAAGCCTTAACCATAGGTGCTTTATTCCCGGGAACTTCGCTCTTCGAACTCAAATCGTTTCTGATTTTCATCAATGGTATCGAGGACCTTTTCCGGCTTCACATCCCGGGCCAGTTCGTTCAGCTCAGGATTATGTGATTCCTCAATTCCCATTTGTTTGGCCATGGCGGTGACCAGTTGAATAAGTCGCGTGACTTCGTGTTCTGCCAGCAAGCTGGTCTGCAAGTCCAGGTCGGCTCGCTTGTCAGCGATGGCTGCCATGCGATTTTGGGTGATGAGAACAAAGGTGGATAGAAAAATGGCTTCCACTGAAGCCACCATGGCAAGGATCACAAACGTGGGATCGAATTTCGGGATAAAAGGTATCCACCCAAGATTGATGACGATCCACAAGCCATAAATGACCAGGTGAATATAAACGAAAAGCATGCTGCCTGTGAATCTTGTAATGGTGTCCGCAAGCCAGTCCTGCCATCCTTTGCGCCGTTCTTCCGCCTGTCTTCGAGCCAATAGGGCGCGAATGTTGCGTTGGACCACCTGGGCCATTTCGGATGGATATGGTTCCTGTTTTTGTTCAGTTCTAGAAATCATTCACTCTTGAAAAAAGTCTAGTTCAGATTTTGGTCTGGCGCAGGTGGGTTCGAAAACGGACTTGGGCGACCCTTGGAAGGCAAAATTTTTTTGATCTCAAGTGGTTAAAAAACTACAGCAACACTTTGTGAGAATCGGATGAGGAATAGACAATTTCCCCAGTTCCTCGCCTCCCAACCGTCAGAATGTGGAAAAAAGTGGTCATAACTATCCTTGGTGGTTAATTAAATACAATTCAGAGCGGCTAGTTTTCATTCGACTTTCTCACAAACTTAGTAAACATTCCGATTCAGCATGGCTAAACTGTTGTTAATCGATGACGAAGCGGATGTGCAATATTCCTTTCGCCGAATCTTTGATTCCCCCGAAATAGAACTCACCACGGCTGCCAGTGGTGAAGAAGGTTTGAAACTGCTCCCGAGGGTCAAACCCGATCTTGTGATAATGGACATCCGCATGGGTGGCATCACCGGTCTGGAAACGTTGCGGCGCATTCGCCAGATTGATACCAAAGTGTTGGTCATCCTTATGACTGCTTATGGCACCACTCAGACGGCCATCGAAGCCATGAAGCTGGGTGCCTACGATTATTTGCTCAAACCGTTCGACGTTCCCAAGCTTAAGGAAATCGTTCAGGGCGCGTTAAAGACCGCACGCGATATGCGGCAGGTGGTTTCCTATCAGCCGTTGCTGGAAACAGAGGATTACGAGCTGGGCATCGTGGGCCGAAGCGAGCCGATGCAGAAGGTTTTCAAGTTGATCGGTCAACTTGCGGCTTCTGACGCCACTGCCTTGATTACCGGGGAAAGCGGGACCGGAAAAGAATTGGTGGCAAGAGCGATTTATCATCACAGTGAGCGGGCGGCAAAACCGTTCCTGGCGATCAACTGCGCAGCTATTCCCGAGCAACTGCTCGAGAGTGAATTGTTTGGTCATGAAAAGGGTGCTTTCACGAGTGCCAACAACCAGCGAATTGGTCGGTTTGAACAGTGCCATCAAGGCACCATTTTTCTAGATGAAATCGGTGACATGACGCCGGCCACCCAAACGAAGATTTTGCGCGTCCTGCAATCTGGCACCTTCGAGCGTGTCGGCGGCAATCAACCCATTCATGTGGATGTGCGGGTCATCGCAGCCACCAACAAGCCGCTGGAACAGGCGGTGGCGGCACGACAATTTCGCGAAGACCTCTTTTATCGGTTGAACGTCGTTCGAATCCAATTGCCGGCACTGCGTGAGCGTCCTGAGGATATCCGCCTGTTGGTAAATTATTTCCTCAAAAAATTTGCGCACGACCAACAGGGTCAGCCGAAGTCGATTGCCGGAGGAGCCCTGAAGATCCTCGAAAAATATCATTGGCCTGGCAATGTGCGCGAATTGGAGAATGCCATTCAACGGGCCGTGGTTGTGGCCAAAGGCGACGTCATTTTGCCGGCTGACCTGCCACCTGAGATAAACGATCCCGGTTCTGCCGCCACCACCGTGGTTCCTTCACCCGGCACCACCCCGGCAGCCGGTGGGGAGGAAGGACTCACTGAGATGGGGTCCGTGGCCAGGATGCTCTTTCGTTGGGCCAAAAAGGATCCCAAATTGAAGATTATTCCCGCGGTGGAACGCGAGTTGATCATCCATGCATTGCAGGAAACCAAGGGGAACCAGGTGCATGCCTCAAAACTGCTTGGGATTACGCGTGCGACGCTCCGCAAGCGAGTGGAAAAATTCGGTATCAGGAAGGAACTCAACATCGTTTAGCCGGATTTGGCAGGATAAAAAATTCAAGATGCTTGTCCTTTGCATTTACGGAGTTCTCTGTTAAACGAATCGCGTGCCCGAGCAAGCGCCCAGCCTGTTATTGCTGATTCCAGCTTACAACGAAGAGCACCGGATCGAACCGGTGCTTGTGCAGTTTGCTGAATACTTCCAGAAGAATTATCCCGGCCCATTCCAACTCGTAGTGGTTTTAAATGGATGTCGCGACAATACATTGGGGGTGGTGCAAAGGGTCAGGGAAAAGTATCCCTCAGTCAGCGCCCTGGAGTTTGCCGAACCGATTGGCAAGGGTGGCGCCTTGATTGAAGGTCTCAAGCTCGCGCCACTGGCCGACTTGATCGGCTACGTTGATGCGGATGGAGCGACTGGTCCGAAGGCTTTTCACGATCTGGTGAAGCGGTGGCCGGAGGCGCAATGTGTCATTGGTTCACGCTGGTTGCCCGGGGCTGTGCTTCATCAATCTCAATCAGGCCGGCGGCAGTTCGCCAGCCGAGTGTTCCACCTCATCGTGCAATCATTTTTCTGGATGAACATTCGCGACACGCAATGTGGTGCCAAGGTGATGCGTCGTACGGCAGTCGAGACGGTTCATCCCTCGTTGCGCATCGCCGACATGGCTTTCGACATCAATCTGCTTTACAGCCTGAAGCGGGCTGGTTTCACCATTCTTGAGGTGCCAACGGAATGGACAGATAAAATTGGTTCGAAAGTGACCTTGGGCAAGACCTCGCTTACCATGCTGTTGTCGGTTATCCGATTGCGGTTGTTTTACTCGCCATTTTATAAATTGTTGCGTCCATTCAGTCCATTGGAAGCATGGGTTTATAAAAAGCTGAGAGCACCCAGACCATTGCCCGGACCGAGGGACGGCAAACGCGAACTTTGATTGGGCCGCTTCGTTGATTACTTCAGAGGCACGCGACGCATTTCGTTGGGTCGAACCGCTATTCAGCTGCTGCGATCTTTGACCTATCCTTCGGCACCCAGGTAAACAGGGCGCAAATAGCGAGAAAAATCAGGCTGAAAATGCCAAACGTCTGGATCACCTGTTTGAAGTCGGCATGATAATGTTGC
Organism: Pedosphaera parvula Ellin514; assembly: GCF_000172555.1. Classification (NCBI taxonomy): domain Bacteria; kingdom Pseudomonadati; phylum Verrucomicrobiota; class Pedosphaerae; order Pedosphaerales; family Pedosphaeraceae; genus Pedosphaera; species Pedosphaera parvula. The sequence goes on along the minus strand of NZ_ABOX02000034.1, from coordinate 17,014 downwards.
AGGGCGATCCAATAGCCGACAGCAGTGGCGACCAAAAAAGGAGCAACCTTGAAACGTGAGTGGGCCATGAGGTTGTTGAGCAGAACGTTCGCCACGGCCAAAGGAATCATGCAAGCGCCAAAAAGTGGAATAAGCGGGATGATCGAGACAAAATCAGGAAAAAAGCGCTTGATAAGCAGAGGGCCTACAATGGAGAGTCCAATCACAGAGAGGATCCCTATTATTATGGTTCCAAGCAGAGTCATTCCCAACAAGTTGGTCTTTTGCGACCGCGCAGCGCTATGCACCAGCTTCGGAAACATAACGGCAGCCAAAGGGGCGATGAGAAGAATGATCGCTCTTGCCATCGTGCCTCCGAAAACATAAGGCGCTGCCTGACCATCGGCGCCCAAATAATTCTGGACGACAATGGCATCCGCGCTAAACAGAAATTGGAAAGCTCCGCAGCCAAGTGTCAAAGGCAAAACCCGCCGCAACCAGGCACCGGCCTGAAATGGGGCGCTGGTTTCTTTCCATATTAGATCAAGATTTTGCCAGGCCCCGGTGGATACCGCAGCTATAAATCCGATAAGAACGCCGGCCATAATTCCAGCCGCCAAACCGTGGAGCAGGGTAACAACAACCACCACGATCCCAAATCTCCCGACGCCGTTAAAGATGGCGGTCCAGCCCAGCCAAAGAAAATTTTGTCGCCCCTGTAACAATCCTTGAAATATTGGAAACCATACTGCAGCCAGGCCAATCACAACGGTCAGCCAAAAGGCTGCGGGGTTGGAGAGTTTCAGGGCGGCAATAAAAGTACGGTGTCCCAATACGGCAACCACTGCCATGGCCAGCCAGATAACAAAAGTCCAGAGCAGCACAGCCCGCACGGTGCCAACCAACTGTCTTCTTTGTTCTGGATTCACCACGGCTGAAGCTTGCTGGGCAAATACCATCTGCAAACCGATACCGGGAATTTGCATCCAGACCAGAACCTGGAACAGGACTCCCATCGCACTGTATTCCTGTTTGGGAAGTACTTTGGCAAACCCGTGAATCAGAGCCATGAACACCCCGCTCATCACGGTGGCAATCATCATCCAGCCGCTTTGCCGGAAGAAGGTCGATTTATGGAAAGCTTCGGTCATCGGCGGCGAATCTACTGTTTGTTCAGCAAGCATGAAGAGGGGAGTTTAATTGATAAGGAGTCTGTTTCAAGGCAGTGATTTAAGAAACTTAACCATCAAATCCTTGCCGCGCTCGAGTGATTGCAGGGAAATCCATTCATCCGCCGTATGGGCTTGGGCGATGTCGCCCGGTCCAAATACGATACTCGGAATTCCCCCATGTGCCAGAACCGAGGCATCACAGAAGTAATCGACTCCTTGAGGCTTCCTTTGACCGAGGACCCGTAGAAATTGTTGTACCAGCGGGAGTTTGCTGCTGGTTTCCATGGGAAGACAAGGTGAAGCTTTCGTATTGCCGAGCGTTGCCATCAGGTTGTGCTGCTTGAGCAGCGCCTGAATTTCGCGCCATACGCTTGCATCCGTTTCGCCGGGCAAGGTCCTGCGATCCAAAGTGATGGAGCAGTAGGAAGGAACAATATTGGCCTGCACACCGCCTTGGATGGTGCCGACATTGATGGTCGCATTGCCAAGCAGTGGGTGCTTACGTTTGCGCAGCTGTGCGGCGTATTTCGTTTCCAGCAGATCCACTATTCTGGCCATTGCATGCACAGCGTTTTTGCCCAGCTCAGGGCATGAGCCGTGGGCTGCTTTGCCATGGGTTTCGAGTTTAAGCCAAAGATTTCCTTTGTGGGCAGTGACCAATTGTAACAGGGTGGGTTCGCCGACAATGGCGAGATCGGCCTTGAAGCCTTTTTCAGCAAAAGCGTGCGAGCCGCCCTGACCGGCTTCCTCGTCGATCAACCCCAAAAAATTGATTTCCGTGTGTGCAGGCCGAACTTTGCCTTCGGCCAATTCAAAGATAGCAGTGAGCATGGCCGCTGCCGAGCCTTTGGTATCGCAAGCTCCACGTCCGTAAAGCCGGCCATTCTTGATAGCCGGAACCAGTTGATCTTCCGAAGCGACATCGACGGTATCCAAATGCGGAGCCAGCAAGATGCGTTGCCGAACCTCTCCGGTAGGGGACAATTGCGCAATCAGATTGCATCTCTGCGGAAACACCTGCTGCTGGTCCACGTCCAAACCGGCCTTGGCAGCGGTTGCGGTCAGGAAATCAACCACGCGGTGTTCGCCAGAGCGAGGATGTCCGGCTGGCAAAAAAGCAGGATTCACGCTCGGTAGCGCGATTAATTCTGCAAGTAACTTTTGTGTCCGCGTCATGTGGTCCAAAACTCCAAACCCACCCAACTATGACCGTCAATCAGGTAAGTTCAAAGCTGAAAGTCATTTGACACGGAATAAAGGAAAAGGTTCCCGAACTGAGACGGAATTCTTACAAGCTTTTGCGAGCGAACAACTTGCAATGTTAAAATTCTCTGCCTGCGGTTGCCTGCCTGAACCAATCTACGAAAAGTGGAATGCCTTGCTCAATTTTCACTTTCGGAGCGTAATTCAGAAGTTGATGGGATTTAGTGATATCCGCATAAGTAAGTGGAACATCACCGGGTTGGGCAGGGTGGCGCTGGATAATCGCTTTTTTGCCCAAAGATTGCTCCAGCACTTCAATCAGTCGGCTCAAATTTACCGTTTCTGAACCGCCCAGGTTGAAAATTTCGTAAGTAAACTTCCGCTCGGTACACGCAACCACCCCATCCACTATGTCGCTGATGTAGGTATAATCACGTGCCGTGGAACCATCGCCATAAACTGGGATCGGTTTTCCAGTTGTGATCAGCTTCGCGAACTTATGAATAGCCAGATCGGGGCGTTGGCGCGGACCATAGACGGTAAAAAAGCGGAGCATGGAAACATCCATACCATAAACGTGATGATAAACATGTCCAAGCGCTTCGCAGGCGAGCTTGCTGGCGGCATAGGGTGAGATGACGGAAAAGACCGGGTCGCTCTCCGCAAAAGGAATTTTCCTATTCACTCCATACACAGAGGAGGAGGAGGCAATGAGCACTTTTTTTACCCCATGCCGACGCGCGGCTTCCAGGATGTTCACAGTGCCCTCGACATTTACCTGCTGGAAAAATTCCGGTTCATCCAAGCTGGGCCTCACGCCGGCGCGGGCGGCGAGATGAATCACCTGGTCAAACTGCACTTCCTTGAAAACGTTGCCAACGATTCTGGCATCTGACAGTTCACCCAAGACGAACTTGAATGGTTTTCCAAGGGCGGCGACTTCGCGCAGGTTGCTCTCCTTTACGGCCGGGCTGTAGAATGGATTCAGATCGTCCAAGGCCCAAACGGAATGACCGGACTGCAACAATCGCTCGCATACATGCGAACCGATGAAGCCCGCACCACCCGTCACTAAAAAATTCATGGTAATAATGATGATATGCAGGATCGAAAGTTCAAGGTTCAAAGTTGCTTAACGTGTTGCGTGTTGCGTGTTGCGTGTTGCGTGTTGCGTGTTATGGCTCGGATCGGTTGGAGGCACTGAAACCTTCCTGCTCGTCCCGCCGTGAACTTTAAACTTTGAACTTTCCACCTTGAACTTATATTTCCCCTGTGTTGAACGAGCCTCTTCTACAACTTGATTTGCCCGGCATCCGCAAACTTAAAAGCGGCAAGGTCCGTGAAGTATTTGATTTGGGTGACCGCCTGCTGTTCGTGGCCACGGACCGCATTTCCGCTTTTGACTGCATCATGCCGAATGGCATCCCGCGCAAAGGCGAGGTCCTGACGCAAATTTCCTATTTCTGGTTCGATCAGATGGCATCGTTTCAGCCGAACCATTTGCTTTCCAAGCCGAATGATTCTCTGCCCATCCTGTTGCAACCTTACGCTGCGCAATTGGCGGGCCGCTGCATGATCGTGAAAAAAGCGCAACCGCTCGCCATTGAATGCGTGGTGCGCGGTTATCTCGCCGGCTCGGGCTGGAAGGAATACCAGGAACGGCAGACCGTGTGCGGCATCAAACTCCCGGCAGGTTTGAAGGAATCGTCAGAATTGCCTGAACCGATTTTTACGCCGGCCACCAAGGCGGAATCCGGGCACGACGAGAATATTTCGTTTGAAGAAGCCTCCAAATTGGTCGGCAGCGACATCGCTGAGAAGGCACGCTCGGCGAGCATGAAGATTTACAAGTTCGCCCGCGAATATGCCCGGCAACGCGGGATCATCATTGCTGATACCAAATTCGAGTTTGGCCTGTTCGATGATGAACTGCTGCTGATCGATGAAGTGCTGACCCCTGATTCCTCCCGCTTCTGGCCCGCAGATCAATATCAGCCAGGTCGCAGCCAGCCGAGTTTTGATAAACAATTCGTGCGTGATTACCTCGAAACGTTGGATTGGGACAAAACACCACCTGCGCCCAAATTGCCGCCTGAGGTGGTGGAAAAATCGCAGGCGAAGTATTTGGATGCATACCATCGCCTGACTGGACAATTGTTAGGCTAAAGAAATAAAGTCGAAGCGTCCATTATTTGACTCTTAAGGCTATCGTAACAAGTTTGAAACTGATGTCTCCCTCGCTAAAAGCAATCAAACGGCAAGCCCTTGAGCTAACTCCAGAAGAGAGAGAAATGCTTGCGAATCATCTTTTGCGCAGTCTGAACGACGCGCCCTTGAGTTCGATGGATGAGCTTTGGGTAAACGAGGCTGAGCGTCGCTATCAACATTTTAAGGCGGGAATGACGGAGGCAATTCCGGAAGATAAAATTTTTTCGCAAATCCGCGAGGAATTGAGATGGCCAACCTAAATTACGATTGCTGCAGAATATGAACCCAGGCTGAGGCTGGTCACTACCCGGATGGGCGTGGGCGAATTTCTATGAAACTTTTGACGGAACTTTGTGCAATCCCAAGAGTTTAACCACTATGGCACCCGTTCATAGAAAAACCGCCCGTTTGGTTTTTATTATTGTTCTGGCAGTCCTCGTTTTGTTTTTTCTTGTTCTTCACCGCGGCGGTACCCCTGAACCTGTTTACAATGGAAAATCGCTTACGGAATGGCTGGAGAACTTCAGTCCTGACGCTATTCGGGCCATAGGCACCAACGGGATCCCCACACTCCTGAATTTGCTTCGCCGCAAAGATTCCGGTCTCCAGAAGCGTTTTATTATGCTTTCGGAGAAACCAGCCCTCTTTCGATTTCGAAAGTATTCGCCGTTTCGATTATATTCGGCAGATTTTTATCGTGCGAATGCGGGCTCTGCATTCTGTATGTTAGGGCCCGTGGCCAAGGATGCCGTGCCTGAACTGAGTGAATTATTGAATGACGAAGATTACTCCATTCGAAAGCATGCAATGCTCGCCATGAGTGGGATTGGGACTGAAATGGTCGTGCTTCCTTATACACACGCTCTTACCAACGATAGCCGGGAGGTGCGATCGATGGCTGCTGCTCAGTTGGGCTGGGGAGCACAGACGGCCAAAAAGAAAGCCGCAAAGGCAATTGCTTCCCCAAGCACGGAATCGGCGGAACCATGGAAGTGCTACCTCATGAACTCCAAAACCATTGTATCTTCACTCGTGGCAGCCTTAAAAGATCCTGACCCTGACGTCCGGGAGGGAGCGATCTACTCGCTCGGACGCATTGGCTTGGAACCAGAACTGGCGCTTCCCGCCTTAAGTGCTGAACTGCAGGATAAGGATGCAAAAATGCGCAAAGCTGCTGCCCGTGCGCTCAAGGGCTTTGGAGATGATGCGAGCTGGCAATAGGTTGGAAAATGTTGCCCAAAAAAGCTGTGAACACCGACAATAAATCAAAGAAAAATTAATCTGGATTTTAATTACTGATGCAAACCCTGGTCGAAGATTTTTTGCAATATCTGCGTCACGAGCGCGGACAATCCGAACACACGCAGAAGACCTACGCGGCATTGCTGGGGAAATTTCTTAACTGGGCGCAAATTCAGAAATTAACGGACTGGAAGGAGGTGGAGTTGAAGCATCTCACCGCCTTCCTGATGTTCGAACGCGAACGGCTAGTGGAGGTGAAAGAAGGGCAGAGTCCGCGTAAGCTGAGTTCGGAAAGTGTTTACCTTGAAATCGCAGCACTTCGAGCCTTTTACAAATTCGCCGAGAACGAAAAGATTCTGCCGCTGAATATTGCAGAAAGCCTTTCCCTGCCGCGCCGGTGGAAGCGATTGCCCAAGGCATTGTCAGACCTTGAAATTACGCAATTGCTAACGCTTGAGATTCCGGAAACGCCCCGGACGCTCGGCGATCAGGCTGTTTTGGAGCTGGCTTATGCTTCAGGCCTGCGCCTGGCCGAGTTGCGCAACATCCGCATGGAACAACTGCATTTGGAAGTCGGGTTCATCAACGTCATTGGCAAGGGCAATAAGGAGCGTGTTGTGCCAGTGGGCAGCAAGGCGGTTCAGGCTTTGCAACGCTACCTTGAGTCCGGTCGCCCCAAGCTTGTTACTCCACGTTCACCAGCAAATGTGTTTCTGACGATGCGTGGAACACCCTTTGCCGCCGTGACACTCTGGAAGCGGATCAAGGACCGGGTCAAGCGCTCGGGCGTTGCGCGCAATGTGACGCCGCATATGCTGCGTCACAGCTTTGCCACGCACTTGCTGGAGCATGGCGCGGATTTGCGCGTGATTCAGGAATTACTCGGCCATGCCAATATCAGCACGACCGAGATCTACACGCATGTGAGCGGCAGCCGTCTTCGCGAGGTCCACCGGAAATTTCACCCTCGCGGCTAGCGGTCGATTATTCGAAGTCGTAAACCACGACTTTCTTGCAGTTGGGCTTGAACGCTTTCTCGATGAATTCGACGTGCAAGGGATGCACCTGGTAATCATCCTGCGTCTTCTTATCGGGAAACACCAGGTTCAATGCGACTTGATAGGTCTGATCTACAACCGGCCGATGACTGCCGACCATCTTGCCAATGTGGAATTGCAGGACACCCGGGATGGGCTTCAGATATTTATTCGCGCCGGCAATCAATTCATCGGTGGATTTGGGATTGGCAGGGTCGGTCCAAAAGATAACGACGTGTGAGAACATGTTGGTTGATTAAGGTTTGATTTAAAAGTTGTGAAGATCAGTTGCTGTGATCCCAATGATTGAATGGGTCCTTCGGAATCTGTGCAGTTTCGGGATAGACAAGGTAGACCGCATTCTTGGATTTCTTCCATGCTTTGACAAAGTTTTCACGAGTGTAAACACGGCGGGCGCGCAGGTTCCGCTTCACTGAAACCCCGGGATCGTTCACTACCACATCTCCCTTTTCATCGAATCCCACGCAAACGATCAGATGGCCATTGTCCGGACCGATGGTGCGATTGCTGACGATATAAGAAGAAACGGAGACGATGACTGGGATGCCAGCGGCAATCCAATCCTCCACTTCGGCTACGTCATCCATACGTGTCACATAAGCGCGAAAGCCGGAATAGCTTCCCGCGTAGGCGGTATTAAAAGGCCAATTTCCAGTGCCATCCAGGCCCTGGTCAAATATGGCATGAGCTGTTTCAGGAACCGTGTGGTTCAATTCGGGGCGATTTAATTTATCGCTCCAATAAGCCAGATCCATGGAAAGTGAAGTGGGGCTGCACCAGCCATCGCCACCTTCGTAATCATTTTGCCGACGCTCGGGGACTTCCACCACCTTGCCCCAGGCAGACTTGTTTGGTTTCAATGCGACCGGCTGCACCTGGCTGTTGCAAAAGGAGAGACCGAGGTATTTGACTGCGGCAGTCGGGTCTCCTCCGCCCATGGTGATGCGGATTTGTACTTTGGAGGCCGGCTTTTTCAGGATAAGGGTGTCGATGCTCACCGTGCCGTCAGCGTCGCCTTGCTTGTTCACACTTTCGCGTGGGAAATGGTCGGTATCGTCCGACCACCGGCTCATGGTGTAGTATTTGGTGATGTGGTCCGGGCATATGGCGCGAGCCTCCATTTTCAGATGCACTCCCTTGAGCACATTCCACGAAACAACCAGTTCATCCCAATCAATGGGCGCCTTGATTTCCGGGGAGATCAGGACCACTTCATTGCTGGCTCCGGAGGATTTTGTAAATTTTGTGATGTCCTTCAGTCCCATATAACTGCAGCGGTTGCGCGCCGCATCCGTGGAGGTTGCTGCGTCTGCGAGGCAAAAACTGGCTGGCAAAATGAGTGTCAAAAACCCAAATATAAGCGTGCGGAGTTGCATAAAATTATGATGTTTTCTGACGCGGTCGCGGCCTTTTGAATTCACGGAGGGAAAAATTAGCATGGACGCCGCGCAAAGGAAATGATTAACAGAACGAGACTTCTAACGAACGAATATGAAAATTTACCGCCTGAATCGTCTCTTCAACGCCAAATCCAATCGTTGCTTCGACGTCGCCGTGGATCACGGCTTCTTTAATGAACTCGGGTTTCTGCAGGGAATCGAGAACCTCGAGAAGTCTGTGCAAACCCTGGTCGCCGCCGCGCCGGACGCCATCCAGCTTACTGTTGGCCAGGCTCACTACCTGCAATCACTGCCCGGCAAGGAGAAGCCAGCCCTGGTATTGCGCACCGACGTCGCCAACGTGTATGGCTCGCAACTGCCCCGCACGCTCTTCAGCCGTATGATCGAGCAGCCGGTGGAACAGGCGTTGCGTTTGGACGCAACGTGTGTGGTTGTGAACCTGTTCCGCATTCCCGAGCAACCGGAGGTAAGCGACCAATGCATCCAGAACATTCTTAAAATAAAACCGGAGTGTGATCGCATCGGCATGCCCCTCATGATTGAGCCGCTGGTCTTCCAGTCGAACCAGAAGGCGGGTGGCTACATGGTTGATGGCGATCTGGATAAAATTCTGCCGCTGGTGAGGCAGGCTGTGGAACTCGGCGCGGACATCATCAAAGCCGATCCTACCGACGACGTGAGTTTGTATAATAAAGTGGTGGAGATTGCCGGTCGTATTCCAGTCCTCGTGCGTGGCGGTGGCAAGGCGCCTGACAAGGAAATCCTTGAGCGCACTGAAAAACTTATCCAACAGGGTGTTGCCGGCATTGTTTATGGCCGCAATATCATCCAGCACGCTGATCCCGCTGGCATGACACGGGCCTTGATGGCTATCGTGCATGATGGAGCGAAGGCGGCGGAAGCGGCTAAATTTATTAAGAGCTGAATCTGGTTTAGAGGTTTTAAATCCAAGTAAATTAACTCGAACTCGTGAAAAAGAACAAACTCACTTTGGCAAATGGTGATTTGGGAACGATGATTCAGGTCATTCGCGGGGAACGCGTCATTTTGGATACCGACCTGGCAAAGGTATATGGGGTTCCTACTTTCCGGTTCAACGAAGCGATAAAAAGAAATCGCAGCCGATTTCCGGCTGATTTCCTCTTCCAACTCACCCGGGAGGAGCAGGAAGCTTTGACATCGCAAAATACGATGTCAAAGCCGACAAGGGGTGGACGCCGAACTTTGCCTTATGCGTTTACCGAGCATGGTGCATTAATGGCGGCGAATATTTTAAAAAGCCAGAGGGCCGTCGCCATGAGCGTTTTTGTGGTTCGCGCATTTGTCAAGATGCGGGACCTGCTCACGAATAACAAATTGCTCGCCGAAAAGCTTTCAGCCCTGGAGCACCAATTGACAGACCGCCTGGATGACCATGAGAGGGCTATCCTTCAAATATTGGAAGAGATTAAGGATTTGGCGCAGTTGCCAAATGAAACAGACGGGAAGCCGCGCGAAATTGGATTCCACGTAAAAGACTCCACCGGAAAGGCGTTAAAAAAGGTTAAAGGAGTTCGCTTATAGTTGGATAAGTTTCAACGCCATTGAAGAGCCGGATTAATTGCAGAATTTGAGAGGGGCGGAGACATTGATCAAAGAGGACATAAAGTTTTTTCATGCTGCCTCCTTTAAGCGAAGACGGTGAGCGGGATTCCCCATTCGGCTCACCGTCTTCCATGCTTCCCTCACCCATGCACTGGTCTCACGAAGCCTTGTGGCACCGCCGGGGGTGTTCGCCTTTGCAGATTCGCGCGGCGGCGCATCTTCGAGAACGCAAAGAGATTGAAGAAGTGCATGATCCCCAACACCACCAGCACCATGCCCACCTTGCTGCTTAACGTTTCAAGGGCGGTTTGTGCGTCGGTGGCCTTATCGCCGTATTTTAGTGCCAGGGTAACAAAACCAATATTGATGAGATAAAATCCCACCACCAGCAGGTGATTTACAGAATCGGCCAACGGTTCGTTGCCCAAAAAGCTGTCGACGAGAAAGATGCGGCCATTTTTGTGCAAGGTCCTGGCCACCCAGACGGTGAGGCCGACGCTGATTGCGAGATAGGCCAGATAGGTCCAGACCGTCGCAAGCGGATTTCCTGCCGTTTCCATTGTTGCCAATATAGGTTTCATAGTTTGCCTTTTTCGTTACTGAATTTAGTAAGTTCTGTCGTTACAGAAATAACATACATATCAGCAAAACGGGTGGCAAGCATAATCAGGTTAATATTTTACTGGCTTGGGAATTCAGCCAAAAATGTTGCCCGACGGGAGCACTGAACATATGCTTCGGCTTTTCAGCATTTTGGAATTTATGAAACAAAAGATGCGTTTGGGAATTATCGGTGGCGGTTTGATGGGACGCGAGGCTGCCAGTGCGTTCGGTCGCTGGTTTGTGCTGGAGAATTTTCCAGTGCAGGCGGAACTCGTGGCCGTTTGCGATTTGCAGGACAAACTGCTGGAATGGTTCAAGCAAGTGCCGACAGTCAAGTTGCTCACCAAGGATCATCAGGAGTTGTTGCGCTCACCCGATGTCGATGTGGTCTATGTGGCGGTGCCGCACAATTTGCATGAAAAGCTGTACCTCGATGTGCTGAATTCCGGCAAAGATCTGCTGGCCGAGAAGCCGTTTGGCATTGACCTGAATGCGTCGAAGACAATTCATGAAGCGGTCAGGAAGTCTGGTCGTTTTGTGCGGTGCAGCAGTGAATTTCCGTTCCTGCCCGGAGCGCAACGCGCCATGCAATATGTGCACTCTGGAAAGATCGGGCGCATCATGGAAATCCGTTCCGGTTTCTGGCACGCCAGCGACATGGACCCGAACAAAGCAGTCAATTGGAAGCGCCAGAACAAAACCAACGGCGAAATTGGCGTCATGGGCGATTTGGGAATGCATGTCGTGCATGTGCCCTTCCGCATGGGTTGGAAACCGTTGCGCGTGTATGCGCAATTGCAGAAGGTTTACACCCAACGTCCGGATGGCAAAGGTGGCATGGCTCCCTGCGACACCTGGGACAATGCGATGCTGCATACGGAAGTTTTGATCAATAACGAGGAAGTCCCCATGCGTCTGGAGATGAAGCGCCTCGCTCCCGGTGAAATGAACACCTGGTTCATCGAGGTATTGGGCACGGAGGGCGGCGTTCGTTTCAGCACCAAGGACCCCAAGACATTGTGGATATTCGAGCGTGGCAAGGAGCAGATTTGGCAAAAGATTGATTTAGGATATCAGATGCCATTTCAAACCATCACTGGCGGCATCTTCGAAGTTGGCTTTCCAGATTGTTTCCTGCAAATGTGGGCGGCTTACGCGGCGGAACGGGCAGGGGAACTGGGAACACGGTTTGGTTGCGCGACGCCGGAGGAAGCGGTGCTCAGTCATGAGTTGTTCGCTGCCGCACTCGAGTCGCACACTCAGAAGAAAGTGGTTTCACTGGCAAGAGCATAATCCAACTCCAGCTTCAACTTAAAGGAACGGGTCTTCTGAACGGAAGACCCGTTTTTCTTTTGTGTGCCGGACCAATCTCATTGGCTTCCTTTGTGATCAAGGCGGACGCATCTAAATGCGTTCTCCCTTCAGAATGTTTGCCGCCGCACCATTTCTCTCGACACGGGGTATAACTGCTTTTAAAATACCCTTATTGCCCGATTTCAATAAGGGTATTTTCTTGTGCATCACGCCAGTTCGTTTAATTATTTTGTCCAGGGCCGTTTCAATTGCTGACGCATTAGCCGTGGCAGGCTTTCGGAGTTGCGGCAATTCGCGATTTTCGCCGGATTGCGGCGGCATTAAGATGCGTCTGGCCTCCCTTGTAATCGCGCTGACTCCCTTTATGTTAAAATAACAAAAATAGAGTGTTTAATAGTCGAGGCGGAGTGCCGCCCAGAAAGAATCGCACCGAATGACAAAGAAATCCGCCTCTTCAATCAATTCACCTTCGGTGATGGTCTTGGGGGTCGGAGCATTTGCCTACAGCGCAACGCAGATTTTAAAGGACGATGGTGCAGACGTTTCCACCTATCTCACGCGGAACTATGCTCATTACCCTCCGTCCATCGCGGGGCCAGCCTACTCTCGCGAACAGTTTCCCAATCCCAACCAGTTGATACAGGAGAAGCGCATTCATCTCGTTGTGCCGATGTCAATTGATTGGGCTCTGGCTCCCTGGGCAAAGGAGCTGATGGATTCCAAGGCACTGATTTTTGGTCCGACCGGCGATGGAATGAAAATTGAGCGGGAGCGCGATTTTGCCCGCAAGCTGTGCCATCAATTCAAAATTCCATTTCCCAAGGCGTATGTCGCATCCAATCGGTTGGAAGCGGAATCGATTCTGGAGAAACACCCGCATCCATACGTCATCAAGAACCCGCTTTGTTCACCGACGAGTCCGATTCACACCATCCTGTGCGAAACGATCGAAGATACGCGCTCCTGGTTAAGAAACGTTGATTATGCAGAAGGTGTGTTTTTGCAGGAGTACATGGGACGGGCTGAAGCCGGGCATATCGCATTGATAAGCCATGGAGAAATTTATTCGCTCGTCACGAACCAGGAATACAAGCGAGCGTTCAACGGGAACATGGGCGTGGTGGCAGGTGCACCGCTAGGAGGTTTGGTGGAGCGCGATCCGGATGACAAATACGGCCTCGCACGCGAACTCATTCGTCCCTTGCTTCCGTGGTTGCGTGAGGTCGATTATCACGGTCCCATTCAAGTTACGGCCGTGCGGCGGGATAATAAATGGCATGTCATCGAATATAACATCCGCATCGGGGTGACCTCCGGTGCAATGATTTTACGGATGCTGGAGAATCCCTTTGAGGTGCTATTAAAGACTGCACAAAATAAAAAACTGGAGATTCAGTTTAAGCGCGATTTGAACTTTGGCTGTTCCATTACGTTGGCGGGTTATGGTTATCCCTATGTACACGTCAACGGGCCATTATTGCCGATCGAGAGAGCAGGGCCATTTGATTGTGATGTCTGGTGGAACGAAGTAACCGGTGATCACGAAGGGAGGCTCTTTTCGGCGGGTCATCGGATTTGCGATGTGATCGCACTGAGTGCATCCTTGGAGGAGGCCGTTCAGAAGGCGTACTCAAATATTCGAAAAATACGAAGCCTGGGAAGCTATTTCCGGACTGATATCGGGCAAAGCCTTTGGCCTCCCGGTAATATTTAAACGAAATGAGTTCAAACGTAGTTCACGAAACGCATTCAGAAACAGTGCAATCGGGTCGGCCAATCGACAGGCCGCGCCGGCCTGCCTGGATTGAAATTGACCTAAAACAGCTTCGACGCAATTACGAAGTGATCAACCGGGAGAAAACGAAAGGTCTAAAACTTCTTTTGGTCGTCAAGGATGAGGCCTATGGGCATGGCGGGTTGAAAGTCGCGAAGGCAGCGCTCGAAGCCGGGGTGGAGTTTCTGTCGTTGAGCAATCTGGATGAGGCCATGGCCCTGCGCGGTGGCGGCATCGATACCCGCATCCTGCTCCTCGGCGAACGACAGGATGAAGAACTGCCATGGTGTGTGGCCCAAAACCTGACCTGTTGTGTGGATTCACAGGAGGTGGTCCTTAAGTTGGGGAAACTGGCGGAGAAAGTGGGCAGGCCCGTTCCGGTGCATCTGAAAATTAATACCGGCATGAATCGTTACGGAGTCCGTTGGACTGAAGCTTTGGCGTTGGTGGAATTCATTCTGTCCACGAAGTCGCTCCAGTTCGAAGGAGTGTTGAGTCACTTCGCCATGTCGGATGAATTGGACAAAACCTTTGCCAATTTGCAACTCGAGCGTTTCAAGATGGTTTTGGCGGAATTGGCAGATAAAAGCATCCATGTGAAGTATCGGCATATCTGCAACAGTGGCGGGTTCCTCGATTTGCCGCAGGCTCACTTCGATATGGTGCGGATCGGTCTGTTGCAGTACGGCGTTTATCCTTCACAGGTATGTCGACGTATCCCGGGCATTGCACCGGTAATGTCGGTGAAGGCCAGGATTGCGGCTTTCCAAAACATCGAAGCTGAGGATGTGGTTGGCTATGGAATGCGATACAAGGCCCCATCGCCGCGACGGATCGGTGTGATTCCCATAGGCTATGGCGACGGATATCCACGCATCCGTAATGAAGGTTATGTGCTCATTCGAGGACGACGCGCGCCGCTGGTGGGCGGAGTGGCGATGGATGCCATCATGGTGGATGTGACAGACGTTCCGGAAGCGCAACTTTGGGAAGAGATCGTGCTGATGGGGCGGCAAGGCGATGAGGAAATTTCCGTGCATGACGTGGCCCGATGGAAGAACTCAGTGTCCTACGATATTCTCACTGGATGGCGTGCTCGCCTGCCACGGATTTACCTGTCATAGTAGCGCTGCATGAAGCTGCTGTTTTCCGAGCACAAAGCCGACCACGGGCATTATATCTATTCGTATGCCATCTGGGCCTTTCCCGAAGCGGGAGAGACTCCGGCTGATTTGTTCAATCAAGGTTTTCTTCCTTCGTCCCGCAACCTCGACCGTTTTTATCTTTGCCGGCAATTGAGGGTCAATCTGGGGAAGTTCACGCCTTCCTCTGAAAACCGGCGTGTTCTGCGCAAAGGGGAAGGAATTATCTTTGAGCTTATTCCCCGGGAAAAGTTTGATTACACGCCGAAGCGCCGGGAGTTCTGCAAGCAGTATGCCGATGCTCGATTTGGGAAGGAAGTCATGGGCTATGAGCGATTGGATTCACTGTTCAATAACAAGGTGACCTCACATGTGCTGCTATTTACCGACGCCAGCACGGGCGCGGAACTTGGGATTGTGACACTCTATCTGGAGGGAAAAAAACTCGCGTTTTATTCCTATGCTTTTTACGACTTGAACTACTTCAATAAAAGCCTGGGCCTGCACATGATGACCACGGCGGTAAATCATTTCGCGGATAATGGTTTTGAGTTCATTCATCTGGGCTCCTGTTATTCGCAGAGTTCTCTTTACAAGACGCAGTTTGACGGTGTGGAATTTTTCAACGGGGTGAGATGGTCCGGCGACCTGAAAGAGTTGAAATACCTGCTCGAAAGAGAGACGAAGGAGGTGACCCAGCATCTGCTTGAGAGTGAAGAATACCGTCGACTCTTCCACGAGGGCGGATTGGACAAACTTGTCGTTGCAAGTGGTTTTAGCGTTCCGATTGTAAGTGGGAAAGAGAAGTCATAACAGTGTCAAAAATTTTAGTGGAAGCATCCACTTCGAGATAGCTGGAGCGGGCACGCCAGGTTTCGTATCCACCGAGCTTGTGCTGTTCCGGCGTGGGGAGATAGCCGTTCCAACCGTTCGCAAGCGAGATGGTGAAGGTGGGCTTGAAGGGGCTTTTCTCTTTAATGGCGAGGCCCGTTTCGGCAAAGACTTCACATGGGATGCCGACGATGGCGAGGTCGCCAATTTTAATAGTTTGAAGAATCAAAGGCACGTGTTGTGGATAATCCTTCAGCAAAATGGTTTCGCGCGCGTAGATTTCCTGAGGTGTTTTCAAATCTTTCATGTCGCCTGTCTTGGTTAAAATGGTTTTGGCACGGTCGATTTCTTCCTCGCTGGGATGGCGCACGCCGAGGTTAATTTCACTCTGGAGCATCTGGAGCGGAACCCAATCCTGGTATTGTAAGGTTTTGTAAACGCTGTAGACCTCGTTGGCGACCGCATCAGCCACGAGATGAATCTGGCCGAAGGGTGGCAATTGTTTGTGTGGATGGCGAAAATCGATGTTGTTGATGTTGCCGCTGGTGCCATTGGACATGATGGCGACGAAATCGGGATCAAGATGTTCCGCGCTGATGAGTTGAGTGATGCGTTCGGCGAAAGCGCCATAATAATCCGCTGAGATAACGCCGTCCGGCACACCACCAACATAGTGCAGAGAGTAATTTGCCAGCAGAGCGATCGGGCGGCCTTCGGGTGATTGAACTGAAAGGAAGGTGATGCCGGGATCGGTTGGCCCAGCAGGTTCCAGGAGGTTGGGATTCGCAACTGGCGGGTTCATTTTTACTTCATCCGTTCCGCCGAAGGGATTGGCGAGGACCGCACCTGGTTTCATCTTCCAACGTCGATTGAAAACCTGATTGGTTTCGTTGGCGATGCCCCAGGCGATTTTTGCGGGAGCGAGGTTATTGATGGCCCGGTGGACACCATCAGCAATGCGCGGGATCAAAAAGTGAATGTATTCAGGATCGGCTTCGCTCTGAAAAATACTGGCACTGGCAGCAGCAGAATGGCTGTGGGTAGAGGAGATCAGGATATGGTCGGCGGGCAAACCCGTTTGCTCATGGATAAGGCGTTTGGCTTGATCGAAGATTTCCCGTTTGATGAGACAGCTATCCACAACGACAAAAGCAAGCCGGGTTTCGCCATTATCCAATACCAGGCAGCGGGCATGCAATTCATCGTGGACGTGCGTGGCCTTGGTGTCGTGGAAGTTGCCATTGATGGAGACACCCAGCTTCGGGGTGATATTGCTGGTTGCTGCGCCAGCACGGAGCTGTTTCTTTGGCGCAGGCGCGGTGGTTCTGGAGGTCTCGGCGGGCAGACCGGTTGCCTGCAACGCGATAACGAAAGAGAGTAGAATGAGCCAGATGGCTCTGTGGCAAAGGCACTTGGACATGAACTGATATTCACTGCAGTGCAAGCGACTGTAAAGTCCGACCTTTTTTGTAATCGCTTGAAACGAGCTTTTGCTAAACAATGT
>NZ_ABOX02000033.1 GCF_000172555.1 Pedosphaera parvula Ellin514 | reverse complement strand
TTGCAAGCGAGTTCTTCATCATCAAGACGCAATAACTCCCGGTAAAAGTGTTTGTGGTTCAGGCAATTTTGTTACTCCCCACTTGTGCCTTTGCTTTTCATCGGCTAGAGTCTGATTACCAATCGGGATTTCGTTGGTTCATTACGGATAATTAAACTTTAAAATTAAGACTATTATGGCATACGAACTACCTCCACTTCCTTATCCAAACGATGCTCTTGAGCCGCATATCGATGCGAAGACGATGGAAATCCATCATGACAAGCATCATGCCGCCTACGTGAACAACGTCAACAAGGCGATTGCCGGCAAGGCAGATTTGGAAAAGAAGAGCCCCGAAGAATTGATCAGCAATCTGAGCGCAGTTCCGGAAGACATCCGCGGTGCCGTGCGCAATAATGGCGGCGGCAATGTCAACCACTCCTTCTTTTGGAAGCTGATGGGACCAAAGGCCGGTGGAACTCCCACAGGCGCATTGGCAGATGATATCAAGGCAACCTTTGGCAGTTTCGACGCGTTCAAGGAAAAGCTTGAAGCGGCTGGTGTTGGCCGGTTTGGAAGTGGCTGGGCCTGGCTGATCGTGAATAACGGGAAGCTGGAGATTGCCTCCACCGCGAACCAGGACAATCCAATCATGGGCAAGGCAATTGCTGGTTGCGAAGGCAAGCCCATCCTGGGAGTCGACGTCTGGGAACATGCTTATTATCTGAAATACCAGAACAAGCGGCCTGATTACCTCAAGGCTTTCTGGAATGTTGTAAACTGGAATGAAGTCGCGAAGAATTACGAAGCGGCGAAGAAATAATTCCTAATTTTTTAAATCAAGCACGGATGGCCAAAACCGTCCGTGCTTTTTTATTTAGACTGCGATCTGGTCGTAAGCTTCCTTGACTTGGGCCATGCCGTATTTGGCTTCGAGGCGTTTCACGATGAAGTGGCCGCGGGCCATGTCTTGAAAGTGAGCGATAAAGAGAACGTTGATCAATCCGCCGCCCGCCGCGCCGATAATGGGAATGGCTTTGGCTGCCACCTCCTCGGAAACCATGACGCCGAAGCGCGAGGCAATCTCATTGATCAAGCGAACGATGACCGGCGCGGTTTCATTGAGTGCGCCTTTTTGTGTGATGTAAGTAGCGGCTTCGGAAACGGTCTTGCTTAGCGCAGCACGGGTGAGCCAATACATGCTCTCGCTCGCGTCATCGGTTTTGCGAGTGCCTCCCAAGGCAAAGACTTCGAGACATTCGAGCTTTGTCTCAATGAGGGCGATGTCATGGCCTTCGCTTCGGGCGATATCAGCGATCGAGCGGAGCATGATGGTGGTGGAAATGGGTAGTTCGATCGGCAACGCAGCAAGACCGAAGGCCCCGCCGATTCCGCCCGAAGCTCCGACGAGAACCTTATGAAACAATTCCCTGGAACGCCGTGGGCTTTTTCGGCCCAACGTCGCGACGGCAGTTTCGAGGGCCTTGGTCAAAGCTGATTTGGCGGCTTTGTTTACAGCAACAGACCAATTGGCTGGGAGCATGGCGAAGCCTTTTTCCAGCGGAGATCCCAGCAGGTTTGCCATGCGAATGGTTAAACCGGGATTTTCGAGTAGATATTTCGCGACCTTCAAATCCTTCAATTCTGTGCGCATCATTGCTGGAATCACGGGTGGAACGTTCATCTGCGAGTACGATGCCATCGATTGCAACGCCGCTCAACCGTCAACCGACTATAATCTATTACAGCCGCTCGCGGCCATGGGGGCGGTCGAAGTCAAGTTCGGGGCCGAGCGGCACGATCCGCGTGGGATTTATCTCTTCATGGGTCATGTAGTAATGACGCTTGATGTGGTCCATGTTTACGGTTTCGGCAATGCCCGGCTGTTGGTAAAGATCGAGCAAATAACCGTGCAGGTTTGGATAATCAACGATACGGCGAAGATTGCATTTGAAGTGGAGATAATAGACGGCATCGAAGCGGATCAAGGTGCAGAAAAGCCGCCAATCGGCTTCAACGATCCGATGTCCAAAAAGATAGCGACTGGTGGCGAGGCGAGTTTCAAGTTCATCCAAGGCGGAGAAGACAGCTCGACAGCCTTTTTCGTAAGCGCGTTGCGAGATGGCGAAACCGGCTTTGTAAACACCGTTATTGACGTTGTTATAAATGAAGGCACTCAGTTTTGCCTGTTCGGCTTCGATAGCTTTGGGAAATAGATCCACCTCTGCTTTGCCGATGGAGTTGAAAACGTCATTGAACATCCGACAGATATCGTCTTCGGAGTTATTGATGATCTTGTTGGTTTGTTTATCCCAAAGGACGGGGACGGTAACCCGGCCATCGAAGTCCGGATCAGTGGCCTGATAAGCTTCGCTCAGGAAGGCGAAGTGATTGACCGGATCATGGCTAAAACCAGGTCCGTCGCGAAAGGCCCAACCGCGTTCGTCCCGGACCGGATCGACAACCGTGACGCCGATGGCGGACTGCAACCCTTTAAGATTTCGCACGATGAGCGTGCGGCTGGCCCACGGGCAGGCTAGGGAGATATAGAGATGATAGCGGCCGGCAACGGCTGGGTAGGGCGTGGAACCATCGTTGGAAATCCATTCTCGGAATGCGTCCTCCTGGCGATTGAATTCACCATTTTCCAGTTGTTCTTTGGGAAATAAGGCCTTCACAGTCATGCCGAAAAGTAGTTTGTACAATGGAAATTGTCCAATGCGACCGTCGCCTGGCCCAAAGTGAGCAACAGGTGACTGGCTGGAAAATTGAATTGCCCCCCTTTCCGACCCAGCCCCGGTGCATATAAATTCCACTCTCCAAGTCAACGCTCCTCGTAATCTTCAACTCACGTGGATGCACCGGGGCTTCCGACACATTTAGAATCGTTTTAATTAAGCTTTTTCTCCATGGGGTAAGGACTCTGTTTTAAGGGTAAGCGCATCACGTTGGTAAAGTTGCCCATGGCGAGCCTGGCGAAGTCTATTTCGCGCTCGCGCTCAATGGCTGGCGCTTGATGGAGGTGAATCGACGACTGCGTCCAGGGAGAGCAGCCGTTCCAGCACGTCGGAGGGGCGATAAAAATATTGTAATTCGGGTTCCCAACCGAGACGTGAATCGGCGCGCACGAAACGGAGGGCTTCCTCGGTGCTTACGATTTGAGCGGCGGCTATTTGTTTCATGTGCAGAATGTCGCCCTTATCACGGGCCTTGTAGAAATCGAGATCGTCGGCATAAGCGCGGTAGGTGTAGCCAACCATCCAGGCCACGCCGTAGTCCCGTTGAGCGGTCCAGCGGCGCACGCCCGTCGAGGCTTCCATGGCATCCTGTAAATCGTGAAGACCGTCGTCCCAGCGTTCGCAGAGGTGTCGCAGAAGTTTGGACATCAACTCGGGGGAGTAGGGTGCCGTCCAATGAGTCCAATCATCCTTGGGGTTTAAAAGGGTAACGGTGCCTAACGGAGGTGGAATGTCGCGTCGGTAGAGAAGAAGCGATGGACCGTGCTGGAGTGGTCCTGAGTATGGTGCGGAGGAGTAAGGATATTCCTCGGTGAAGGCGTCGCTTAATTTAGTCCAGCCGCTTACTGCAGGTGCGACGGCTTCGGGATTATAACGTCGGGCGGCGATGCGGCGGAGGATATCTTCCTCGTCCAATTGAGGATTCCATTGGCGCAGTGCAAAAGCTTCAGTGTTGGGCGAAGGATAACTGCCAATGGTCCAGGTGGCCATGGCGCCG
This sequence comes from Pedosphaera parvula Ellin514, assembly GCF_000172555.1. Lineage (NCBI taxonomy): Bacteria > Pseudomonadati > Verrucomicrobiota > Pedosphaerae > Pedosphaerales > Pedosphaeraceae > Pedosphaera > Pedosphaera parvula. Next base: position 73,262 of record NZ_ABOX02000033.1, on the reverse strand, counting down.
GTTACATTGAGGTCGCGCATGGCGGTGGCTTTGCGGGCGAGCAGATTGGGAACGGGGATAAACGGCACGGTGCCGCATTCCCAGGTGGTGGAAAGCTGGACTTTAGCAAAGAAATCCAGGCCCGAGTCTTTGGATTGTTTGGCGCGGAGTTGGGCGCGAGGTGATGGGCCGACGACCGAGATGGAATATTCATCGACTTTCATGGCGACGCCGCCACGTTCAATGGTGGTGCCGCGTTCGAAGTCGGCCATGAGCGCCACGCCTTTGGGAAGTTGCTTGATGATTTGTTCCGGCACATTTTCACCGAGGACAGAATGCCAGCTCCAATCCCAGACGACAAAGCGGGCCTTGGGGTTGGCCGCCCAGGTGCCTTCCGCCATGCAACGAATGGATTCAGCGATGACGTCGGCAGGACTGCGCTGGGAGCAGCGGGGACAGGAGGTTTTGCCGCCATGGGCATGGGAGTAGCAATTGGCCAAGTTTTCGCTCGCTGTGATTAGAAACACCCCGCCAAGACCCGGGACTTCGCGAAAGAGCTTTTCAAAGGAGCCGCGCAAATGTTTTTGGACGGCTTCGGTCGAGGTGCACAAAGCGGCGGTATTGCCTTCGACCTGACCTTTGACATCCGGATATTTGTCGAAGAAAGCAAGCGGTTGAGAGCGAGGTTCATTTAGGTAGATGTAGACCTTCAGACTATGTTTGGCTGCGCGGTTGACGAGGTCGCGAAGTTTTTGCAAACGCTTTTCGCCGCCGACACCCATGCCGTCGAAAACGGGTGAGGGAACAAGGTCGCTTAGCAGCGCATAGATCCAAATGCCATCGGCGTCTTGATGAAAAATTGTATCGAGGTAACCATCGGGACAGGGATCAATCAAGTCCTGGCCGAGCACATCCGTCATGAGCGAAGAGTAAGGGAAAACGCAACGAGTGCTGAACGTCGGCCGGTTGGTTTCGCACGTGGTTGAAAGGAAGGGGCCGCCACGCTCCGCCATGCGATGTTCCAGTTCCACGAGGCCGCGGGCGAGACCGATTTCAGAGGAAGATTCCAGATGAATGGATTTTTTTTCGATCTTGAGAGAATAGGCTTCAGGAACATCGGAGGAAGGCCTGACCAGCAGAGTGATGGTATTATTCCCCGGCTTGCTTGCTTCTGAAAGGGAACCCTTTTTTGTTTGCTGACAAACGAGACAATAGTGAGCGAAATCAGCAACTGCATGCTTCAACACTTCACCTCTGCCTCGGGGGGTGTAGATTTTCCAGCCTGATTGGAGATTGGCCTCTGCCGATTTGGATGTGGTCTCGGGAATAAAATCAGGGCGATTATGAGCGAAGAAGAGATCGTTTTGATAACCCAGGCGAGGTTCTTCGGGGGTGTTTGAGACCGCTTCTTTATGGTGAGTAAAATGAATGGAAAACCATTGGAGGCGGGCTTTGGTTGCCGAATCGGGAATGGCGTATTTGATTGGGGACAAGTCGGCCGGAGGAGCAGCCAGGAGAGCGCGCAGGAAAATTTCCTTTCCAAGGAAGTCGTCGAATTGCTGGGGATTAAAATCGAGCAAGGCTTCGATCTGGTTACGGGGGATAATGGTCCAATTACGGCGCAGAACCATTTCGACGTTGCGCCGGATTTCTTCCGGAGTGAGTGATTCGGGAATTGAAAGACCCATCGCCTTGCCGGCCTTGTGGAGGGTTGTGACATCAGTGCCCAAAACCGTGGCCAGGCGCTCGTGTGGAACGATGTCCCAATTCCGATAAATTGTGGCGTAAAGGCGTGAGGGAAAATAATCGAGATCAGGACGGATTTCTTCGGCAGCGTGAAGGCCGATGCAAGCCAGGACTGCGATCAAAAGAACGGTTGAATAAATCCGGAGGTTTGAAGGAATGGTCGAGATCATCATGGCTGCAAAAGAGAAGTGTAGGTTTGATACTCAGTGGGTCAACGAAAATGGGTTGAAATAGCAACTGTGCGGCACCGAAAATGGATTATTCAGTTGCAGGTTGATGAGCGAGGAGGTTGGATTGTTTTAATCATGATGACATTCCGTATCAAGCATCGGTTCATTTTGTTAGCAATTGTTGCTTGTGTGGCTTGGACTCGGATGGCGTGGGCGGGTGCGGACGATTTGCGGTTGGGGACTGCTGGACATGCGTTTGAGCATCTTGGTTCCTACAGCGAGCAGGCTGATACGGCGGTGGCAAGCGGAGCGAATATACTTTATTGCACAGGATTGGGCGGTATGGGCTATTCGGGTCTGCCTGCGGAGGCTGAGTTGCAGGCGGCGAGCAAAAGTTCCAAGGCTTATCTGGGGAAGGCGAAGGCAAAGGGGGTGCGACTGGCGATTGGATATGTTTGCGCCACCTCAATAGTGAAGCTCGACTCGTTTGAGAAGAACTGGTCGCCGAAGTTTCGTTCTCAGTTTCAGAGTCCACCGAAGGATTGGCTGCAGCAGGATCGTAATGGAAAACCGCTGGCTTCCTGGTATGGCGGAGATTATCAACCAGCTTGCATGAATAATCCCGATTGGCGCGTGTATGAGAAATGCATGGTCAGGCTGCAGTTGGAGGCAGGTCATGACGGGATATTCTTCGACAATCCGACGGTGCATCCGGAAGGGTGTTATTGCAAATTTTGCATGGCGAAGTTCGGGGAATTCTCACGGAACGGCAAAAGCGCGGGCGTCGAAGTCGGGAGTTCGACGGAGGATCTGCGTCGATTGGCGTTAAGTCATCCTCGTGAATTCATGATGTTCCGCTGCACTACGGCGCGGGATTTTCTGGCCGAAATGCGCAAGTATGCGCGTTCCATCAAGCGCGACGCACTGATTACGTGCAATAACAGCCTGAACTCGCCGGATGTGTTTTATTCGCAGTGTCGCAATTATGGATACAACATCCATGAAATGAGCAAGAAGGAGGATTACGTGGTGGTGGAAGACATGGCGAGCCAGCCGCGCATGCTGGCCAATGGCGCATTGGTTGAATATGCGCCGACTTATAAACTGCTCCACGCGATCAGTCATGGAAAGCCGGTCGTCGCGGTGACGATAGCCGATGGTGATTATTGCACGGCGCCGAATTTGATGCGGTTGGCCATGGCGGAAGCGGCGGCAAATGGGGCATCATATCTTTCGTGGCCGACTCGGCCGGAGAATCAACGGCAGCGCATGTCGGCGGGTATCAGACAAGAAGCAGACTTCCTCAGACGAAATGAAAAGCTATTGAATGGGGTGAAGCCCCGTCGGGATGTGATGCTATTCCTTCCTTTCCGCCAATGGCTGGATACCAACTCGTGCGCTGTTTCAGGGGTGGCCGGGCTACTTTGCCGCTCGAATATACAGTTTGGAGTTTTCTGTGAGGACGATTTCAAGGAAGTTGTAAAAGCATCTTCCACCAGCAGTAAAAATCCGGTGATAGTGGCGGAATCTGCTTCGGTATGGAATGAAACGGAGAGGGCGTTGGTGGAGAAGTTTCAAAAGGCCGGCGGTCGGATTATCTTTGCGGATAAGAGTGATTGGTGGGGTGAATTGCAGAAGGTGCTGGTCCAGCCGAGCGTTGTGTTAGCTGCGCCGGCATTCGTGCGGGTGCTGGTGCAAGATCAATCGACTCGAAGCATCGTGCATCTCTACAACCTGAACACGCAAAAGGTTTCATCGTTTGAAGACAAGGTGCAACCGGTGGCAGATGTGAAATTGTCGGTCAGAGTGCCGTTTAAGAAGGTGAATCGGGTGCGGGCATTGACGGCGGATGGCGCGGGGACGGACGTTGCCTTGCCTTTTAAGGTGCGAACGGAAGGTGCGGCAAGCTTCGTTGAAGTGGTTGTTCCGAAGCTGGAAATTGCGACGATTTTGTGTGTGGAAAAGTAGGGGAATAGCCAAGTCACTTGATCAGTGACCTTAAACCGTGATTGAAAAGTTCGGAGGAGGATTTTGACACGGCATCGGCGGTTTTGAATTCCTTGAGGAGGGTTTTGAGGTGGTCTTTGGTGTGGGTTTTTTTGATGTGAGCGATGGCATCGGTGGCGAGCACGTCGCAGCGTTCGTTCCCAGTGTTGCCGGCGTGGCCTTTGACCCAGTGCCAGGAGATTTTGTGGCGGGCTACGGCGGTATCAAGTAAACGCCAGAGTTCGTCGTTTTTGACGGGCTTTTTATCCTTGGTGCGCCAGCCGTTGCGTTTCCAATTCCAAATCCAGCCGGAGACACCCTGACGGAGATATTCGGAGTCGGTGAAGAAATCAACTTCGCAAGGTTCCTTGAGAGCGGTGAGGGCTTCGATGGCGGCCTGAAGTTCCATGCGGTTGTTGGTGGTGGCCGGTGCGCCGCCGGAGAGTTCGCGTTTATGCGGGCCGAATTCAAGGATGGCAGCCCAGCCGCCCGGGCCGGGATTGCCATGGCACGCACCGTCGGTATGGATGGTGACTTTTTTCAATTGTTTGCGGAATGATTTTAACCACGAATGGACGTGGGTATGCACGAATAAAGGACGGAAAATATCCAATTGTTACATTGATGGTGACTGGACAGGTCCTCGGTGAGTCGGTGCAGGCGCAGAAGGTGCATTGAATCATCGCGTTAAAAAGCAGAAAAATCGGCCATCACTGCTGAAGGTTTTATGATGTTAATTTGGGGTCAACATGAATAAACAGATTGTCGGTCTGAGTGCTGGAGAATAATTGAAATGGATAAAGTTGTGATGAATGACGGTCAGGAAATCGGAGAGGTGAAGACGAATGCGAAGGTCAACGCCCTGCAATGGGGAATGGTGGTTGTGACGTTTTTATTTGGGATTGTGCTGGCGTTCGGCGCGGTGGCGGTGATGGCGACGAGCGGGTCGCCAGATATTTTTGCGGGGCTTTTTCGAATTGGATTGGCAATTTACTTTTTCTATGTTGCGAAGCGGGCGTGGGGTGAGTTGTCGGCGGCGAACCTACTGTCGAAGCAGACGGTTTGGATGGTGGCGTTGACGTCGACGTTGGCGGTGTTTGGGATTTTGTGGCAGGGGATTATTTATGGTGCGACGCGATCGGGGCGTCTCACCTGGGGTGGGTTGATTTTGCCACTGCTACCGGTGGCGATTATGGCTCATTGGATTCAACGAAAATTGTATCCGAGCGAACCACTGGGTCGGGTGGGGAAGGGGCCGGATTGGACGTGTCAACCGTGCGGTGAGGTGCATGAATCGCAGTTTGATTCTTGCTGGAAATGTGGGAAGGGGAAGGTTCGTGAAGGCCAACATTGAACATCCAAATGGGGCAGAGCTCGTGGACCGATGATATGATTGTTGGTTGGAAAATATTGAAGCCCTCACCCCGTCCCTCGCCCCGTTCAAGTATGTGCGAAGCGACGGGAACCGGAATGTCGGGATCATAGGTCGCGTGCGCTTAGATTGTGTGGCGTCGCGGACCATCTTAGTGGGGCACGCACACAGAAGTGACTCGCCCCACCTACGAACCTGACGGTAGGGTTGGAGCTTATACCGCATCCGCGGACAGACTCCATGAGCATTTGAGAAGCGACGACGTTGTTAGAATTCGACGGAGTCCCATTCCACCGATCATTGATTCCTAGCAGTGGAAGTTGAATTGTAGGTGCTTTGTTCGGATATTTTTGGGCTTTGGCAGGAACGGAGTTCCTGCCTTTATTCTGAATGGGTGACCGGATCTGCGATCAGACTCCGGCAGTCACGACTTTTTCGACACTGGCGACGGTTTCGCCTTTCTTTTCGGTGTCGTGACTGATGGCTTCGAGGTTGCAGAGGTTTTTGGCTATTTCCGACAGTTTCTCATCGGCCTCTTTTTCCTCACTGAGATTCATCTTCAGCAGGGCCAACACGCGCTCGTTTCCCAACTCCTTGGCCCAAGTGCAGAGGGTGCCATAGGTTGTGATTTCGTAGTGCTCGGCTTTTTGTCCGGTAGAAATCAAGCCGGCATCCAATGCGGTATTGCCCTTAAACTCAACGGACAGCAACTCGCCTTCGTCAATGATGCCTTCCAACCCAGTGCAAGGCTTGCGGCTCGGTTCCTGGCCAATGGCGCGGAAGACTTGTTCCAGACGGTTGACGTGTCCCTTAGTTTCTTCCAAGTGTTTGCTGAAGCTCGATTTCAGATCAGCGGATTCGGCGCTCTCAGCCATTGTGGGCAACGCCTCGACCAACTTTTGTTCGCCATCATAGATGTCTCTTAGTTCACTTAGAAATAGTTTCTCTAGATCATTCATAACTCTTTCCTCCTCCCTGCGTTGCGAACCATGTTTTCGACCATTGGCAACGCCAGATTCGACAGTTGCCTCATGCAACTGCCCTCTCAAGTACAAAATGATTCATGACCGGGGGAATGCAAGAAGATGAGGAGGGAAAAGAAGCGAAACCGGACATTCAACATTCAGACTGGAGGCGAACGAGGCCGAGTTGATGCCAGACTTTGTGGATGGTGAGGAGCTGGTGGGCGAGCTGTCTGGCGTCGTTGGTTTTGGGCAGGCAAAAATTGGCGCCGTGCTGGTAGAGTTCGCCGCGTTGTTCCGAGGTAAGGCTGGCGGATTGAACGATGATGGGCAGGGTCTCAAGGGTGGGTTGATGGCGAATCCAGGTGATGAGTTGCTGGGCGGAGAAAGCTGCCAGCCGGGAGTTGGTAATGACGAGATAGGGTTTGGGAAACACGATTTGATCTCTGAAAGGGCCGGTGCCGAGCAAATAGTTTTGCGCGGAGGAGATGTTGAGGACGCGATAAAGTCTGGCGCTTAAGCCGGCGGACTTGAGGGCGCGATCGAGGAGGTCGAAGTCTTCATCGCTATTTTCAATCGTAAGGATGGTTGGCGTGGGCGGAGAGGCGACCGGGTGACCCAAGGTTAATGGGAACGGTGTAAAAGGAGTTGCGGGCAGGGCGGAGGACTGGGTGTCGGGATAGGTTATTATAATGGATGTTACGTCTTTCATCGACAAAGAGTTAAACAGCTGAATGTAAAGGAATTTTGTGTGACGAGGGAGAATTGTAAATGAATTGTAAAGACGGGAAAACAAGTGATGAATGACAGAAAAGAGTGTGGGGAATGGACGCTGAGAATCAGAATTGGCAAAAACTGACAGGGGAAACGCAAGCATAGGAAGCACGGTGGATCGGGAGTTCAATAAAATTGTATGGTTGAGGTTGCAGAAGGTGTCGGAAGCCATTGGAAGGTAAAAGAATTCAAACAGCGAATTTGTGTGACGAATGAAGCCCCGGAAAAAAATTTTCTCGTGGTCGGAGTCTCAAAGAGTGGAATAGTTTATTGGGGCGGGGGGCGGGGTCGGAAACGATTGACAGGGTCGGTTTTTGTAGGATTCTTGTGGTTATGAATTTCAGCATTTCCAGAGCGGCATTAATGGGTGTGATTTCCATTGTTTGCGTGGCCACGAAAGTGGCCGGTGCGGATTGGACGCAGTACCGCGGGCCGAATCATGATGGGTCGAGCACGGAGAAATTGAAGTGGCCTGCGGCTGGGCCGAAGGAAGTTTGGAAGACACCGTTGGAGACGGGATTCAGTTCATTTGCGATTGGCAATGGAGAGGCTTTTACCCTGGTGCAACGGGACGTTGAGGGTGCAAACCAGGAAGTGTGTCTGGCCTTGAATGCGGATTCGGGGAAACAGTTGTGGGCACAACCGCTGGGGATCGCCAAATACCAGGGTGGCGGGGACGCGGGGGCATCTGATAACAAGGGTGGCGATGGCCCGAGGTCAACCCCTGCGTACGATGGCGGCAAGGTTTATACGATGTCGTCGCGACTGGTATTGGATTGTTTCGATGCAAAATCGGGCAGGAAGCTTTGGTCGCATGATTTGATCAAGGAAAATGCTGGCCGAAATATTTCATGGGAGAATGCGGCGTCGCCACTGATTGATGGAGATTTGATTTTCGTGGCGGGCGGTGGGGCGGGGCAGTCATTGTTGGCATTTGACAAGAAGGATGGGCATCTGGTTTGGAAAGGGCAGGATGAAAAAATGACGCACTCGACGCCGATAGCGGCGACGATCCTGGGTGAACGGCAGGTGATATTTTTCATGCAGTCGGGTTTGGTTTCGGTGGCTCCGAAGGATGGGAAATTATTGTGGAAATATAAATTTCGTTACAGCACGTCGACGGCGATGAGCCCGATTGTTTACCAGGACATGGTTTATTGCTCGGCGGGTTATGGCGTGGGCGCGAGTGCCTGCAAGGTATCGAAGAACGGGGATAACTGGGAGGCGACGCAGTTGTGGTTTGAGCCGGCGAATGTGATCAATAATCATTGGAGCACTCCGGTGTGCAAGGATGGATACCTGTACGGAATTTACGGATTCAAGGAGTTTGGCAAAGCACCATTGAAATGTGTGGAGATGGCAACGGGAAAGATTTTGTGGTCGAAGGAAGGATTTGGGCCGGGCGGTTGCACGTTGGTGGATGGAAATGTGCTGGTGCTGAGTGATGCGGGAGAACTCGTCCTGGTAAAGGCGATTACCAGTGGCTACGAGGAATTGGGTCGCAAACATGCCGTGGCCGGCAAGTGCTGGAGCACACCCTGCGTGAGCAATGGGAGGATTTATGCGCGAAGCACGAAGGAAGGCGCCTGCCTGGAAGTGGGAGCGAGTGCGACTGCGAGATTGGATAATACATTCACCACGCATTGATTAAATTGAACAACTGAAATTATCGACTCTGACCACGCAGAGGTGAATCATCATTTTAAAGTGATCTCCATCCCGGAATTTGTGTTCGGCAGTTCGAGGGAGCAGATGTTCGTGAGTTGATCGAAGTGAGTTGCGACGGGGCGGTTGTTTGTTTTGGCGCGTAGATGCTTCGAAACACCACGCAGAATCACCCGCCAGATTTTGACTTTGCTGGCACGTCTGCCTGTGGGTACTGAAAGATGGATTCTGCCGGAGTTCTTTTCCAGTGAAGAGGTGATTTGGCGTTCGAGGTAGTCACCACTTGTATAGTTCATCGTGACTCCATCATCCTCATACCAATTGAGCGCGCCGTTTGCACCGGGCCAGATGTGGAGGTTGATGGTAGTGAGTGGTTTTTGATCAACAAATTGTTGAACCGCTGCCATGGGAATTATTGCGCCTCCACGGACGTAGAGCGGGATTTTTTCGATGGGAGCATCAGCCAGGACATGACGTGCGCCAGCGTGCTTTTGACCGGTCCAAAAGTCGAACCATTCGCCGCGTGGAAGATAGACGCTTCGGGCGACCGCACCTTGCCTCACAATGGGTGCAACCATCAGGCTGTCTCCCAGCATGAACTGATCCCCGGCGGCGGTGGCGACAGGATCATCCTGATAATGCCAAAATAATGGCCGCATGATCGGAGTGCCATTACGATGGGCTTCACTGAAAAGCCCGTAGAGGTACGGCAGCAGTTGGTAACGCAATTCAATGTAGCGACGGCAGATTGCTTCCACTTTCGGACCAAAAGCCCAGGGTTCCTGGTCAATAGTTTTGATGTTGGTATGATTGCGATAAAAAGGGGTGAAGGTTGCCATCTGAAACCAGCGCAGCAAAAGTTCCGGAGTGGTGTTGTCCAGAAACCCCCCGATGTCGCCACCGCAAAAAGCCAATCCGCTGATGCTCAAGTTGAGAAACATCTGAATCGCATCGTTCAGGTGATCCCAGACGGAACTGTTATCGCCAGTCCAAACCATGGCGTAGCGTTGCACGCCTGCGTATCCGGCCCGGCTGATGACGAAGGGGCGTTCGTTCGGTTGGTGAGCGAGGGCTCCTTCGCGCGAAGCACGGGCCATTTGCATTCCGTAAAGATTATGTGCGTCACTGTGCGGCATGAGGCCCACGTCGGTATGGTGAGGACATTTTTCAGGAAGGGTTTTGGTGGGCAGTGCAAAATTTGCCGGCTCATTCATGTCATTCCAAAAACCGGCAACACCTAGTTCCAAAAGCTTGTTTTGTTCGCGTCCCCACCATTCGCGGACGTTCCGCCGAAGGAAGTCCGGAAAGCGCGACCGTCCTGGCCAAACGCGACCAACATAATCCTTCCTGCCTTGCGGATCTTTCACGAAGGCATTTTCTTTGAGGCCGCGCTTCAGCACGTTGAAATCGGGATCATCCTTGACACCAGGATCCACAATAGTGACCACCTTGAATCCCTTTTTTGCCAATCTCGACATCAGTTGTCCGGGCTTGGGATAAGTTTTGCCAAAAGTGAAAACGCGGTAGCCATCCATGTGATGGATGTCGAGGTAAATCACATCGCAAGGTATTTTTTTGTCACGGAAAGTTTTCGCGACTTCTTCAGTCCGCCTGGCTGTTTCATAGCTATAACGACATTGTTGATATCCCAAAGCCCACATCGGGGGCATAGGCATGCGACCAGTCAATTCGGTGTAACGGGCAACCACGTCGCCGACTTCTGGGCCGAGGAAAAGATACAAATCAATTTCACCTGATGCCGCAGTCATCTGCCAGTTATCCTGGTTTGTCTGGCCGATATCCCAAAGTTGGCGTGCAGGGTTATCCCAGAAGAGACCTGCCGCGCTACCTTGTCGAAGTGAGATAACAAAAGGGATTGAAACGTACAGACTGCGCAAGCCTGGGTAGATTGCCTTCGCGTGTCCAAGGACATCGATGTTCCACAGTTCTCTGATGAGGCCACGTTTATTATAGGTGCCGGTGGTTTCGCCTAATCCGAAGATGCTTTCGTCAGCGGTTAATTTCAGAGTGACTCCAGCCTTGGTGACCTGAAAACCTGTAGCGCCTGCCAGTGAGTCAAAAGCAACATTCCCATGCAGGTCGCACAGCTTCCATTGTCCGTTTTTCAGATTGAGCGATAGCCTGCCTTTTTCAGTTGCCAGGACGATTTCGCCTCCACTTTGGGTTATCTTCGTTACATGAGCAGGCCATTCGGTTTTGCTCACAGCCCAGGAAGGACGCTCAGAAAAGCTCCTTGCCCGTGCAATTCGTAAACGAAATAAATCTGGTGCCAAAGCAGTAATTTGAACGGTATCACGGGACGATTGGACCAATGCAGCTTGCGAACCGATATCCCGAACCTGCAGTTGGCCGATGGACTTAACCGTAGCCCCGTTGAACTTGCTCATACGGGCAATTTAATACTGCCCTTTAGGATTTGTCACCGTAGCTTTATTCCTGCAGGAATAAATTTGCCTGAGCTCTCAAAATGTTGAGGTGATACCATGTCCTCCGAAACATCTGTGGACACCGGTGAACCCAAAAACACAGATCGGGCGCATGAGTAATCGCACCTGGGGAGCGCTCGGACGGCGGCGTCCGTATTTTCAGACTGGTGCCATTCTCAGCAGCATTGCTCTTCTCTGATGTTCATGCCAGAAGACAGCAAAGGGAGCGGTTTTGATTGGAATCAATAAATGCACCGAGCTTTCCTGATAAAAGAGTGATAATTTGAGTCTTCGAGAGTGAAGTAAACTGGAAAACAGGATTGGTAAGTGCACGATTTGCAAGTCATACAGGGAAGCCTAAAGTTCGGGTTGGCACCTCGTTCGGCTGCAATTTATAGTGTGAGTAAGGAAAACTCAAGGCAGTGAAACGGATGAATGAAGACATTTTGTCTCATTTTTTTGGTGCAAGCTTCCCAGTCTTCAGGTTTCCTTCTTAATGTCTGACACGAATCTACGGATACCTATGGCTAAAGTAATTGCCGAAATGTTAATCGACGCAGCCACGATGGAGCTGCCTGATACGAAAACGGTGAAATTTAAGTGGCCTGAAGGCTATGACATTGAATTTAAGACGGGCCAATTCATCACCGTGTATTGGCCGGATACGCCCAACTATAAGCGGGCCTATTCATTGTCGTCCTGTGCACTCGACCGGGGTTTTTTTGAAGTTACGGTAAAACGTGATGGAAAAATGGGAACACGAATCGTCGATTGGGCCAAGGTGGGAGATAGAATGGTTGTGATCCCGCCAACCGGGAGGTTTTTGCCGGTGTTCGAACCAAATAAGCATTTGATCTGCATTGCCGGTGGTTCCGGTGTGACGCCTTTTCGCGGATTTGTTCGCGACGCAACAAAGCGCAAGCTGGAAACAAAGATAACGATTCTGTATAGCGTTCGTACCACCAACGACATCATTTTCAACACTGAGTTTCGCCAGTTGGAAGAGGAAAATCCAAACTTCAAATTTCATGTCACCTGCACGCGCCTGCCAGAGAACGATCCATGGAGCGGCCGGCGCGGCAGAATTGATGTAAATTGGGTTAAAGAGAACATCAAGGACCTGGCGAACACAGTCTTTTATGCCTGCGGTCCTACGGAATTGGTAGAGAACACCGAGCGCATGGTGGTTCACGATATGGGTGTTCCCAAGGCGCAAATGCTCCTTGAGAAGTGGGGCTGAGACCTTCTTACAACCGGGACTATGGGGCGCCACAAACAGGCCATCGAATTACGGAGAAAAATATGACAGCCAGACTCATTGTTTTCACAAAAGATGGCAGGAAGGTGTCACAGCCCCTTGCCGTTCATCACACTGAATCGTCCAACCCTGAACTCAAGATCGTGCTGGATACCAGCACTGAGCATTTTAGTGAATGGCTCTTTTTCTTCATGAGAGATCTGGGTGGTTACATTGAAACCACGAATCCTGAAGCTGTCTGTGCGGCCTTGAATATTCCATGTGACGAGGAAGGGATCGTCAAGGTAGACAAATAATTCGCTTGCGACCCTTTGCAGTTTGCGGGTCGTTAAATTAGAATCCATAACATGTTGAAGCGCACTCCACTTTTCGATATCCACCAAAAGCTTGGTGGCCGCCTGGTTGAGTTTGGCGGCTGGGAAATGCCTGTCCAATACACCAGCATCATGGATGAGCATCAGGTTGTTCGGAAGGCGGGCGGGTTGTTCGATATCTCGCACATGGGCGAAGTGCTGGTGAGTGGTTCGGGAGCCGAAGAATTCCTGAATCACACATTGACGAACGACATCCGAAAACTGGCAGTGGGAGGCGGGCAATATACTTTGATGTGTAATGAGCAGGGCGGGGTCATTGATGACCTGTATGCCTATCGGCTGGCCGGGGAGGAGTATCTTCTAATAATCAACGCTTCCCGCATAGACGTGGATGTGCCCTGGTTGGAAAGTCAACTGGCTGCCTTTGCCAAAAAGAATTCAGTAACGCTTAAAAACACGTCCGAACAGACTGGCGCGGTGGCGTTGCAAGGACCGCGTGTTTCTGAATTTATCAACCAGTGTTTTCCGGGAACTGCCAGCGGTGGAACTGCTGTTGCCAGCCCATCTGAACTTAAGAAAAACCAGATTGCCCGGTTTAGTTTCTCTGGCAAACCAGTGTGGGTTTCGCGCACTGGCTACACTGGTGAGGATGGCTTTGAAATCGTGGCTCCTGCCGAGATCATCGGCGAGGTATGGTCCAGGATTATGACAATCGGACATCAGTACTGTCTGCAGCCGGCTGGACTTGGGGCACGGGATACGTTGCGGACAGAAGTCTGTTATCCTTTGTATGGACATGAACTGGATGAGCAGACCACGCCTATTGAGGCCGGACTTGGGTTCTTTGTTTCGTTCGATAAAGGAGACTTCGTTGGACGCGCAGTCCTGGCCGGGCAAAAAGCCAGCGGCGTGACAAAAAAATGCATTGCTTTCAAAATGACCGACAAATCTGCTCCTCCCAGACCGCACTATCCAATCTGGAGCACAGGACCGAATCCGGTGCAGATCGGAGAAGTTGTCAGCGGAACCCAGAGTCCCTCGCTTGGTAATGGGATTGGCATGGGTTACGTAAAGACAGAATTTGCCAAAGCTCAGACGCCGATAGAAATTGAAATCCGCGGCAAACGTGCTGCCGCGCTCATAGTTTCGAAACCTCTCTACAAAAAACCTGTTTGACCAAAACCAGAGTCCCTGACTCAATCCTCCTATGTCAAATGTTCCTTCTGATCTCAAATACGCCAAATCCCACGAATGGGTGCGCGTAAGCGGTGATACCGCGGTAATCGGTATTACTGATCATGCCCAACATGAACTGACCGATGTTGTGTTTGTGGAGCTTCCAGAAGCAAACCGACAGGTCAAGGCCGGGGAAGCGTGCGCCGTGGTCGAATCCGTGAAGACGGCGAGCGATATTTATTCGCCAGTCAGCGGCCAGATCATTGAAGTAAACAAGGCTGTGGTGGACAATCCTGGTTTGGTTAATACTGAACCCTATTCCGGCGGTTGGTTTTACAAAATTAAACTGAGCCAGCCTGGGGAAACGAGCAATCTCATGAGTCCAGAGCAGTATACCGCGCAAATCGGCGGAGCTTAATTCGTTGCCAGCCATTGAAATCTGTCGTTTCCTCCTGCAAGTTATGGCCGTGAACGAGAAAAAGATTCGCCTGTTTATCAAACCTTACTGCGGTTGGTGTCATAAGGCCACCAAATGGCTGGATGACCATGATGTGGAATACGAAGTTGTGGACGTTATTGCCAACGATGATGCTTTTGACGAAATGGTGAAACTATCCGGACAGGAACTCGCTCCCGTCATTGATGTTCATGGGAGAATTCTCGCAGACTTCGGCCCGGACGAACTCGCGCGTTTTTGGAAAAAGCTGGAGCAAGGCAATGCCTGACATAATTTCTCCACCCCAGACAGGTTCCCAACCACGCCCACGCCTGCCGGAATGGTTGCGCATCAAACTGCCGACTTCGGATACCTTCTCCCATACCCGGGGCTTGCTGGATGAACTGAAACTCCACACCGTGTGCGAGAGTGCGAAGTGCCCCAACCACTGGGAATGCTGGAGCAAAGGAACCGCCACCTTCATGATCGCAGGTGACCGCTGCACCCGCGCCTGCGGTTTCTGTGCGGTTTCCACTGCCAAGCCGTTGGTGCTTGAGTCCGACGAACCTAATCGGGTTGCGGAAGCAACCCGTCGCATGCGATTAAAGCATGTGGTGATCACGGCTGTGGCCCGCGATGATTTGCACGACGGCGGAGCTGATCACTTTCGCCAGACGATTGAAGCCGTTCGCACATTGAACCCGGGGATTATCATTGAAGTGCTCACTCCGGATTTCCTGGAGAAAGATGCTGCCATCGACACCGTCCTCTCAGCCAATCCGCACATTTTTAATCATAATCTTGAGACTGTGCGTCGTTTGACCCCTTCAGTGCGTTCGCGGGCAACCTATGATCGTTCCCTGAGTGTTTTGGCCAAGGTTAAAGCCAAACGTGGCGATGGCATCCATACCAAGTCGGGACTCATGCTTGGATTGGGAGAAACCGAAGCGGAGCTGTTCACCGCCATGGAGGATTTACGCCGTTCGGACTGCGATATTCTGACGTTGGGCCAATACCTGCAACCCACGTTGAAGCATTTGCCAGTTGTGGAATTTGTAAACCCGACGAAGTTTGCGGAGTATAAAACAGTTGCCGAGAAGATGGGTTTTGTGCACGTCGCCAGTGGTCCGATGGTCAGAAGTTCCTATCATGCGGACGAATTTCACCTGCCGGAAGGCTCGTGATAACCTTCGATCCTTTACGCTTATTGATTTCCATTAGCTCTTACTCGAAATATTGCTAGCTTAAACCCGTGAAAGCCAGTCCTCGATCCAAGAAGCTTCAACCCCGCTTCCGAATTCTTTGTGGGAAGGAAATTGCGATGGGCCCCGGTAAGGCGGAGCTTCTGGAGCAGTTGCAGAAGACCGGATCCATCGCCGACGCTGCGCAGAATCTTGGGATGTCGTATATGCGAGCCTGGAAACTAATCAAGACCATGGAAGAATGCTTCAAGGAACCTCTGGTCTTGGCGACTCGTGGTGGATCAAAGGGTGGCGGTGCTGGACTTTCTGCTGCGGGTGAAAAAGTGCTCCGACTTTACCGGGAATTGGAAGCAAAGAGCTTAAAGGCAAGCGCCAAAACCTGGGCTCAAATGGTTAAGTTCCTCGCGGATTGATTTTCCTCGTTGGGTATCTCCGGTCAAAGCGGCGCCGCGATATATTTGACAGAATATAACGGATTGATATTAATACACGGATGCGAGCGCGCTTCAAATCCATCTCTGACGAACGAGTTGGGGTCATTCAGGCAAAAGATATGATTGTGGAGGGATTTACTTTGATCGAGCTGCTCGTCGTGATAGCCATCATTGCCATTTTGGCGGGACTGCTATTACCGGCTCTGACTCGAGCCAAGGAGAAGGCGAAGCAAACGAGTTGTTTAAACAATCTGAAGCAAATTGGCATCGGGTATATTCTTTATCGCGACGACAACGGAGATATCAATGTGCCTTATCGGTATTGCCCCGATACGCCAACTGATCCCTATGGTAGTACGGCGGGCGTCCCATCTGGAAACGGGCCAAATAGTCCACCGCCGACCGGCCCTAATGAAATATGGTGGGCGCCTTATGATCCCACCCAGGTTCCCGACGGCGTCCCTGGAGCTGGGTTTAAAACCGGACTCCTGTTTCCGTATTTGAACGTTACCAATATTTTCAAGTGCCCGGTCGAGCAACAATGGCAATGCGGATATGGCATGAACTATAGCGAGGGCAGTCCCATGGTGAAACCGGACGGATTTGTTACTCACGCCGCTGAGCGTCTAATTATTTGGGATCATCGCCGCAGCCCAGGTTGCTCAGACTCACGTGTGACGGCGGCACCGCGTCCTCCGTGGGTTCCTTTTGACAATACCAGCCACTATCCTACGCGACATGGAGCAGGATTCAATGGCCTCTTCTATGACGGTCATGCCGAAATCATCAAACCTTTACAATTGCGTGTAAGCAATTTTCGAGAACCGGGATCGCAACCGCCCGTGCCGGGTTATCCAGGCGAATGAAGTGCTGAAACATTGGGTCATGGGGACGCTCGCACGTACATGACTAGTGAGAAGGAAATGCGAAGCGGTTTTTCAGAATGAAAATTGATATCACCAGGACGCCACCTGCCAGAATGATCCCCAGGATCATGGCTAACTGCTTTAAAGTGCGTGCCTGGCGCATTATGCCGGTGGTCTTTAGTTTTTCCGTCTCCATAAACCTGGTGAATTCCTTATCCAAATCCACTTCCACCGCTTGCTCATCCCGAAGTTGTAACGTCAGCCATTCCGCACCAGGGGAGGCCCAGGCAGGTGGTAATTTGCCAAGCACCTCAGCCGAGGAAGGCTGGAGCCCAGCCTGTTTCCAAAATGGAGCCTCTTCCTGGGTCCAAAGACGAACCAACCCATGGTTCCTGGCGAGAGATTGCACCCTTTCCCAAAGGTGGGGGCGGAGGTGATCGGCCAGGGCAAAATCGGTAAACCCTTCGCCATGCAACCGGCCATGTCGTCCGATGATCTGAACTCCTATCGCTCCGAGTAACTGGCCTTCGGCAGTTTCAGCAATTTGAAATTCAGTCAGGCGCTTTTCCAGGTCGTCGCCGGTAAACTTCATGGAATTCCACAGTGAGACCAGCTTTTGCAAGTCATCCACGGTGGCACGTCGCACACGAAATTCGGATGGGCTCATCACGAATTCATGTTATTAAAAGGGGCATGGCTGGTAAAGGATTTTGGATACTGCAAAAAAGGCGGGAGGCGACGGCAGCGGAGCGCGAGTATTAACGCCCTTAATGGTTTACAATCGTTGCGTGTTCCTGCATCCAGACAATATCTGCATTGCGTGGAGAAGAATCATTATGCTGGTGATAATCCGAAGACTTGGGGACCAAAGTGCGGGGATCCCGCCAGCGGTGCCCCTCCGCGTGACCATCTGCAAAACTCACCACACCGCCGCCGTTGTGCGAAACCGCAGGGAAATTGAAAAACCTTTCTGCCCCCGGATTTCCCATATACACCCCGAAATAAGGCCAACAAATACTGTCGGGAAAAACATCCTGAAAGGTAAAAAGGGAAGAGGCGGGAAGGCTGGTGATTTCTGTTGTTTTGTGAAATATCCTGTACGCGTTACTGGCTGAAAGCCGGTCATCCCAAGTATAAATCCAGCCGGTATAGGCATTCAGAGAATAGCTGCGTTGCCTGGGATAATCCTTGCCACTGACCTTGACTGTCTGTCGATCAGATGGGCAACGAAAAACGCCGGCTGACTTCAAATAAGTTGCGAACAGCGCGTAATTCGGATCCAAAATGAGCGCGGTGTTGGTATTATCAGGAGGATTAAAGAAAACTCCCTGCACCCAGAATTTGGGGTTGACAGAGCCCCCGCTATTAGGCTGTCCATTGGAAACAAGAAGATCGTTATTGTCCGTGGCATACATAACCCACGTTACGCCAAGTTGACGTAGGTTGGTGATGCACTGAATACGTTTTGCCTTCGCCTTGGCTTGTGTCAGCGCAGGCAGGAGCAGGCTGGCCAATATCGCAATAATAGCAATCGCAACCAACAACTCGATGAGAGTAAAGCCTGGGTCCAGGTAGCAGCGATGCGTAATTCTTCCAGAAGCGGTATTAGTAATACCATTGATCTCTGGCATATATTGACGCTAAGCTAAGCCAAAGACTTTACAAGCGCAAAAGGGCTTATCGGACCAGTTCCCGGCGTTCCCCCACCTTTCAATTACTCAGACTTGCGATAAGCCTCAGCAAGCAGCGTGATGGGATGTGCGATGCGCAAAGCCAGCTTCTGCTCCTTCGCACCGTTAATGATCTGCAGCATACACCCAGGATTACCCGTAGCGACGACAGTTGCATGGGTGCTCTTGATATGGCGCAATTTACGAGTCAGAAGGTCACCGGCCATTTCCGGCTGGATCAGATTGTAAATACCGGCGCTGCCGCAGCACCAGGTGCTCTCGGGAAGCTCAACCAGCTTCAGATTAGGGATGGCTTTTAAGATTTGGCGGGGTTGTGCGGTTATCTTCTGGCCATGACAGAGATGACAGGCTTCGTGATAGGTGACAACCTGTTCGGGTGCGCCTGTGGCAGCTGGGAAGGCGATGCCAATTTGGGCCAGCCACTCATGTATGTCTTTTACTTTTTGGTCCCAGAGTTCGGCGCGCTTAAAGTAGGCGGGATCATGCTCCAGAAGCTTGGCATAATGTTTAAGATGGGAGCCACAGCCAGCGGCGTTGGTAATAATCGCATCGAATTGTTCCGGAGGAAATTGGTCGATTTGTTTGCGGGCCAGTTGCTGGGCGAGTTCCCATTCGCCATTGTGTGCGTGCAGGGAGCCGCAGCAGAGTTGCACAGGTGGCGTGACGATTTCGCAACCGTTGCGGGCGAGCACTTCAACGGTGTCACGATTCACATCACTGAAAATCAAATCCTGGGCGCAACCGGTAAGGACGGCGACCTTATATTTCTTTGGGCCGACAGAGGGGGTGACCGGCGCAATTAAATCGGCTGAGAAATCAGGTTGGATGGGAGGTGTTATGGCTTCCAACTCCTGAAGCCGTTTGGGGAGGAGCTTGAGGATGCCGCTACGCCTGAGAAAAGTCTGGAGGCCGAGCTGTTGGTAAAGCCGCATGGCATAGCCGAGCAGATGTAAGCGGTGCAAATCCATGAACAGCCAGCGAAGTGTGAAACCGCGAATAATTGAGCGTTGTGGCGACTGCAAAACTCCGCTCTGTTCGGCTTCGGCACGGGCGTGTTCAAATAGTTCGGCGTAATTGACGCCGGCGGGGCAGGCGGTCATGCAGGCCAGACAGCCGAGACAGAAATACATTTCGTCGGCAAAAGTCTGCGTAGGTTCGAGCCTGCCATCAGCGATGGCGCGCATCAAGGAGATGCGACCACGCGGGCTGTTGCGCTCCAGCTTGGTGGCGTCGTAGGTTGGGCAGGTGGGCAGGCAGAGCCCGCAGTGCATGCATTGTTGCACCACGGAGTAATCCAGGTCTTTCAAATGGGAATGACCTGTTGCCCGTGCAGTTGATGACGTCGATGCTGACATTTGCGTTCTTTAAAAACTGTTCACTAGCCTGCTGCCTATAGTAATGCAGAACGGTTTTGATTGTTTCATGGGGCGCGCACCAAAAGCAACAATCTTTGGTATTTGTGCTACTTGAAATCGGCTTTCTTCAAGCCGTATCGCTGGATGCGTGATGCCAGGGTGGTTGGTTTCATGCTAAGAATGGCGGCGGCACCTTCTTCTCCATAAATGCGACCTTGCGCCTGCTTGAGGGCGTTGAGAATCACCTGCTTTTCCTGTTGTTTGAGTTCGCCCAGGGAAGGTTGGTGGTCAATTGAGCCATCTGGAGCGGGGACACGGGCTGAGGGTGGAAACGGTCTCTCGCTGTTGTTGCCGAGTTCGAATTTCAGGCGTCCACTGCGCGCGAGGATGACGGCGCGTTCCACGACGTTCTGGAGTTCGCGAACATTCCCGGGCCAATCGTAACCTTCAAGTTCACGGACATCGGCTTTGGTTAAGCGGGGTCGCGTGACACCCAGGCGATTCGCGGATTGCTTGACGAAGTGCTCGGCGAGTGGGCCGATGTCTTCGGGGCGCTCACGTAAAGCTGGGATTTCGATGGGGAACACACTCAGACGGTAGTAGAGATCGAGGCGGAAACGACCGGCTTTGGCTTCGGTCAGCAAATCGCGGTTGGTGGCGGCGATGATGCGGACATTTACAGTTCGGGTGCGGTCTTCACCAACGCGTTCGAATTGACCTTCCTGCAGAACACGAAGCAATTTGCTTTGAAGGTCGAGCGGGATTTCACCGATTTCGTCGAGAAACAGGCTGCCGCCGTTGGCCAGTTCGAATCGGCCGACGCGGTCCTTGATCGCGCCCGTGAAAGCGCCGCGAACGTGGCCGAAGAATTCGCTTTCAAAGAGTTCCTTGGGAATGGAGGCGCAGTTGACACGGACCAGTGGTTTGCCCTTTCGTTCGCTAAGATCGTGAATGGCGCGAGCGACCAGTTCCTTGCCAGTGCCGGATTCGCCCAGGATTAGAACGTTTGCTTGAGTGGGGGCAACGACTTCGATTTGTTGCAGAACTTTTTTGAGAGCCGGACTGCTGGCGATAATGGCACCGAAACGTTCGCTACGGATTTCATCGAGCAGGTATTCGTTTTCAAGTTCGAGGCTCTTCTGTGTTTGGATGCAACTCACCGCACCGACGGTGCCGATGATTTCGCCTTTGCTGTTTTTGTAAGGGGTCGCTTTTACGGAAACCCAATGGCGTGTGCCGTCCTTGCGGAGCAGTTGATGTTCGTAGAATTCGCTTTTACCGGCGACGCGTTCCTGGTTGCGCTTCGTCATTTGTGGCCATTGCGCCTTATCGGTGAGTAGTTCGTAAGCGACGGCACCGATGAGTTCGCTGACTGGGTAGCCGGTGATTTCTTCCATGCGCAAATTGGCGTAGATGACATGATCGTTCGGGTCGGTGATAAGCAATCCTTCGGCAAGGCTTTCAATGACGGTGCGGTAAAACTCTTCTCGTTGGCCGAGGAGATTTTTCAGATTCTGCTGGCCGCCAAGGAGTCCTTCCAATTCGGTGATGCGATTCCGCAGCAGCTCTACTTCGTCCTGAACTGGTGTGTTTTGGGAAACTTCCGTCGCCATGAAAATGAGATAAGGCCATTGGCAGACAAGTGCAACGCAAAATAGTGATGGTAACAACGAAAGTGAGTGAATAACGAGAAATCGTTGTTAGTTTGTTTCCTGTTAAACGGATTGATTAATAATGTAACTATCTTATGGGTAAGTGCTTGTATGCATATTGCAAGTAATTTCAATGGCTGGCATGCGGTAAGCATTAGAGGGAGATGCAGATTGAAATTTGAATAAACAACTGAACGAAATATGAAAACATTAAAATCTCTTTTTAAGACTACTGATGACAATGGCGCGCTGGTGCTTCGTCTGGGTTTGGCGGCGGTAATGTTTCCGCATGGTGCGCAGAAAGTGCTTGGGTGGTTTGGTGGGTATGGATTTACAGGCACGATGAACTTTTTCACTCAGACCATGCACATACCTGCGCCGCTGGCAGCCCTGGCGATGACTGCTGAGTTCCTTGGTCCCATTGCCCTGGTGTTTGGATTGCTGAGCCGGGTCGCGGCATTTGGAATCGGCTTCACCATATCTGTGGCAGCATTCACGGTGGCATTGCCAAACGGGTTTTTTATGAACTGGTTTGGGAACCAGAAGGGTGAAGGTGTTGAGTATCATATCCTGATGGCGGTGATCGCCCTGGCGGTGGTAATCAAAGGCGGCGGCAAGTGGGCGTTGGATTCGGTGATTGCACGGCAGTTGGAACGAACAGAAGTTGTGAAAGCGTCAGCGCAGAAACAACAGGTGGCGGTTGCCCGATAAGTTTAACCAAAAAGAAAGAAAGAATATTATGAGCAAAGAAAAATTGAAATTACTGGCGAAGGATTTGACGAAGGAATATCCGCGGAGTCCGCGGGAGACGTTGGGCGGTTATGTTTTGGCGGCACGATGCATCGATAAATGCCGGGCGGTGTTGAATGAAACGCAAGGCGAGTATCATTATGCCTGTCCGCTGGACCAGCGTTGGTTAAAGTTCGCGGAAATAAATCCGGAAGAATTGAAGGCGTTTGTGGCGACGGGTGCGACCGATGACGAGATCGCCAACTGGGTTCAGCAACATGCGAAGAAGCGTTCGCGCACAGAGATCGTGCAGTGGAACAACAAAGAACGGGACACGCGGTTGAGCGATTTGCCGCCCGAAACGCAGGAGTACATGGAAGATTATGTCCAGAAGTACGTGCCGCGGAATCGGCCGGTGTATCACTGGTTTGATGTGTTTGATTTGGAAGAAGAACGGATTTGACGACTAAATAAAGGCGGTCCGGTTGTGGCCGCGACAGAAACTGTATACAAACAAAAGAAAGGTAATAAATATGATCACAATTAGAAAATCGGACGAAAGAGGACATGCCAATCATGGTTGGTTGGATTCTTACCACAGCTTTTCATTTGCGGATTATTATGATCCAAAGTTCATGGGCTATCGCAGCCTGAGAGTCATCAATGATGATAAGGTATCGGGTGGCGCAGGCTTCGGCATGCATCCGCATCGCGACATGGAAATCGTCACGTATCTCCTGTCGGGCGCGCTGGAACATCGCGACAGCATGGGCAACGGTGCGGTGATGAAACCGGGCGATGTTCAGCGCATGACGGCGGGTACGGGTGTGCTGCATAGCGAGAAGAATTACTCGCCGATTGAGCCGGTGCATCTGCTGCAAATCTGGATTCTACCGGAACAGCAATCCCTGAAGCCGGGTTATGAACAGAAATCGTTCACCTCGGAATTGACGCCGGGCAAGCTGGTCCCGGTGGTATCGAAAGAGCCGAAAAACGGTGCGCTGAAAATCCATCAGGATATGGACTTGCTCATCGGCAAATTCAATCCGGGTGACAAGGCTTCGTATGAACTGAAGCCGAACCGTCATGCCTGGGTGCAGGTGGCCGAAGGCAAGGTCACGTTGAACGGCCAGGAGTTGAAGGCTGGTGATGGGGCAGCGGTCAACGACGAACGGAACTTGTCGTTCGAAGGCAAGGAACCGGCGCAGGTGTTGTTGTTTGACCTGAACTGAGGTTCAGTAAGGACAAAAGCCAGGAGAGGAAACCAAGGTTTCCTCTCATTTTTATTTTAATCGAACATCTTACCGGGGTTTAGGATTCCGTGCGGATCAAGGCTCTTGCGGAGGTCGCGGAGGACGCGCATTTGGGCGTCGCCGAGGAATTTGGGGAGGAAGGATTTTTTGGCGAGGCCGACTCCGTGTTCGCCGGTGATGGTGCCGCCGAGGCGGATGGCTTCGTCAAAGATTTCCTTGAAGGCTTCTTCGACTCGATGCATTTCCTCCTTGTTGCGTTCGTCGGTCAGGAAGGTGGGGTGCAGGTTGCCGTCACCCATGTGTCCGAACGTGCCAACTTTTAGATTGTATTTTTTGGCAATGGCTTCGACGAAGCGAATCATTTTGGCGAGTTCGCTGCGAGGGACGGTGGCGTCTTCGAGGATGGTGGTGGGGGAAATGCGTGCCAGCGCTGAGAAGGCGGAGCGGCGGGCGCTCGCGAGCTTATTGGCTTCGGCATCGTCCTTGGCCACGCGGACTTCGATGCAGCCGCAGTCGCGACAACATTTTTCCATTTGAGCGGCTTCTTCGGCGACGACGGCGGGATGGCCGTCGGTTTCCATTAGCAACAAGGCTTCGCAATCGAGGGGCAGTCCGATTTTGGCAAAATCTTCGACGCACTTGATGGTCATGCGATCAAGAAACTCAAGGGTGCAGGGAATCACTTGGGCGGCAATGATGGCAGAGACGGCTTCGGCGGCCTGGTCCATTTGTGAGAACGTGGCGACCATTGTCTTCTTTGCCTGGGGCTTTGGGATGAGGCGGAGCAACACCTTAGTGATGACGCCGAGGGTGCCTTCCGAGCCAACGAAGAGGTCCTTCAGGGAATAACCGGCGACATCCTTTACGCACTTGTTGCCGAGCCACATGACTTCGCCATCGGGGAGAACGACTTCCATGCCCATGACGTAGTTGCGCGTGACCCCGTACTTCAGGCCGCGCAGGCCGCCCGAGTTTTCGGCGACATTGCCACCGATGGTGGAAATCTTCATGGAGCCGGGGTCAGGTGGGTAAAAGAGTCCGGCTGCGGTCGCAGTGTCGGCGATGGAGAGCGTGGTGACACCGGGTTCGACGAGCATGGTCAGGTTCGCGCGGTCCACTTCGAGAATCTTATCCATGCGGGCGGTGCACATGACGATGCAGTCCTTACTGGGCAGACTGCCGCCGCTGAGGCCGGTGCCGGAGCCGCGCGTGACCACCGCAGTTTTGGTTTTATTGGCGAATTTAAGGAGCGCGGAAATTTGTTCAGTGGTGGTGACGAAGACCACGCAGCCGGGGAGTTGTTGCATCGCGGCTGTGCCGTCGAAGGAATAGGAGATAAGGTCTTCCGGCTTGATAAGGACGTTTTCCAATCCCACCAACTGCCGCAATTCAGAAAGTATAAGTTCGCCTGGAGCCATAAGGACAAATCGTTGCGGATAGCATGGGACAGGGGGCAGGGCGGGTCAAGAAATCTGGGGAATGGGAGAAGGGCGTTCGAACCATGAAGAGGCTTATGTAGAATGCCCCGGCACACGGAATTGAAAGTCGCACGGATGGAGTGCGTGGGTTGGTTGGCAGTTGCCGCGCGATTAATTTGTGTCAACGGCGCGATTTTGGATTGGCGTCACCCCAAGCGCACATGGCGATCATAATCGGCCTGAGTGATTCGCCCAAGGGAGAAAGGGAATATTCCACCCTGGGTGGCACTTCACGATAGACTTTTCTTCGAACAATTCTATCAACTTCCAGTTCGCGTAATTGCTGGGTAAGCATCTTTCCGCTGGCGTGTGGAATAAGGCGGGCAAGCTCGCCGGAACGGCGAGGGCATTCGGCAAGGTAATGAAGAATGATTGGTTTCCACTTGCCTCCAATTACCTCCAAAGTTCTCGTGATTGGACATTCGTTGTAGTTCATAACAAGCAAATTACACTTTTTAGTTACTATAGGATAAAATGGTGGGTACTTGTAAATCAGAAAGCACGATGACAGTTTATCTGCCGTGACACGAGTTTTAATTGTTCACACGCATGACGAGCCAAAGATAGCAAGCGGCTCGCATCCCTTCTTCATGGACCAAGCGTGCATAATTAATGCGGAAGGCCACGTTAGGAAAATCCAGCAACAATCCTCCAAATCTACAAAGAAGAATTATGAAAGTGTTCATCGTATATGCTCACCCGGAACCGAAATCGCTTAATGCCGAGCTTTTGAAATTTTCGGTTCAAGTGCTAAAAGAGGATGGCCACGAAGTTCAAGTTTCGGACCTCTATGCAATGAAATGGAAAGCAGTTGCTGACCGTGATGATTTTCCGTGGCTGAGTCATGATGAGCGGCTCGATTATGCGACCGCATCAGGTGAGGCTTTCACACTGAAAAAGCAGCTGCCAGAAATTGAAGCTGAGCAGGAGAAGCTTCTGTGGGCCGATTTCGTCATTTTCCAATTTCCTCTCTGGTGGTATTCGATGCCTGCAATTTTGAAGGGCTGGGTCGAGAGGGTTTACACTTATTATTTCGCCTACGGTATCGGTGAGCACGGTGGAGAAAGGTGGGGAGACCGTTTTGGCGAAGGCACCCTCAAAGGCCGTAAAGCAATGATTGTAACGACCGCGGGTGGACGGGAGCCTCATTATCGCCCTCGTGGCGTCAATGGATACATGGAGGATTTGCTTTGGCCGATTCAGCACGGGATTTTCTTTTATCCAGGCATGGATTCGTTGCCTGCTTTCACGCCTTTTGAAGTGGGTCATAGAACCACGCCTGAAGAATTTGAGAAGATCAAATTTAATTACAGAGAAAGACTGCTTACCCTTGAGACAACTCCAATCATCCAGTATCGCTCACAGAACGGGGGCGACTATGATGGGCAACAAGTCTTAAAACCCGGCCGTGAGGGCAAAGGAATTACAGGCTTGGCGATTCATCAAATTAATCCTCGTGTTAAAAGCTACGGGGGAGAATCCTGAAGGTTAACTGGATTGCCCGAATCGAGTAATTCTCACGTTACTGCGAGAGGCGGGAGTATGGGGCATGGATATACCCCATGGGCGTTCAGTGTGTTATGTTTATGATGGTGGTGCATCGAAAGGAACACATGAATAAAGCAATTGGTTTAGCACTGCTCGTCGGCGGGATCGTATTGTTAATCTTCGGCTTTCAAGCCTCGCACTCATTCAGTTCGGATGTGTCGAGAACCTTCACGGGCTCGCCCACGGACAAATCGGTGTGGATGATTGTTGGCGGCGCCGTGGCTGCCATTGCAGGCCTGGTCATGAGTCTGCGTGGCGGTTCGAGGTTGTAACAAGCAGGAACAAAAATGGAGCGGGCCAGAGCCAGCTCCATTGTCGTAAAGCCATTAAGGCGCGCGGCCTATATCTGAGCCCAGTCGATGGGTTTCTTGATATCAATGCGGGACAACTGCTCGTTCACCGCTTCCGGGTATTTTTGGGAAGCCCCGGTGTTGAAGATTAGAATGCGGTCTGTATTTTTGATGGTACCGCGTTTGAGCAACACTTCAAGGGCACCCAGGCAAACTGCTGTTTCGGGACAGAGAGCAATGCCTTCCATCGATGCAGCCAATTGCATCCATTTCGGAATATCAGCCTCCGGTGTTGCCAGAGCCACGCCACCGCTTTGACGCACAGCGTCAAGAATCATAAAGTCTCCAACAGCGGCAGGGACGCGAATTCCACTGGCGATGGTGGAGGCGTTTTCGAATTTGGGAGCAAACCGTTCGCCCTTTTCGAAGGCGGTTGAGATAGGGGCGCAACCTTCGCTCTGACAGGAGATCATTTTCGGTTTTTTGGAAGTCTTCAACCAGCCCATGGCTTCCAATTCCGCAAATGCCTTCCACATGCCAATCAATCCGGTGCCGCCGCCGGTTGGATAGAGTATAACGTCGGGCAATTCCCAGTCGAACTGTTCTGCGAGTTCGAGACCCATGGTTTTTTTGCCTTCGATGCGATACGGCTCCTTGAGCGTGGAGACATCAAACCAGTTTTTGATCTGCTTGCCTTCACCGACAATGCGACCGCAATCGGTAATCAGGCCGTTCACCAGAAAGGTTTTGGCACCGGCCAGATAGCATTCTTTCTTGTTAATCGCCGGCGTATCTTCGGGCATGAAGACGTAAGCTTCCATGCCGGCACGAGCCGCATAGGCAGCCATCGCGCCACCGGCATTGCCTGCAGTTGGAACCGCGACTTTCTTAATGCCGAATTCGTTGGCCTTCGAGATGGCCATGGTCATGCCACGGGATTTAAAGCTGCCGGTTGGCAGTCGGCTTTCATCCTTAACGAACAGGTTGTCCAAGCCGAACGAAGCAGCAAGACGTTTGGTTTGGAGGATGGGGGTGGTGGTTTCGGTGAGGGAAACGATTTTGTCCGGGTCTTGAATGGGGAGCATTTCCAAGTAGCGCCACATGGTTGATGGGCGACCCAGGAGAGCCTTCTTCGGAAACTTGGTTTTCAATGCTTCGAGGTCATATTTGACCCAGAGGGGACGCTGACAGGCGGTGCAAAGATTGTGGACCAGATTAGCTTCATAGCGCTTGCCGCAATTGGCGCATTCAAGGTGAGTGACAAAATTCATTAGTGCATTGAACCGAGCCGTAAGGTGAAGTCAAGTATTGCTGACAGGAAAACTTTCTGTTTTTAATATTTCTAGGAAATGTCCGGTTTTCTGATGTTAATTTCTGAATCATAAGTATGACGCGTTTCAAAGATTGGGCTTTGACAAATCTGACGTGACTTGAAAACCTGCCTGCTCGCTACGCAATAAGGCTGCATGAAATCGAATTTGATGTTGGCTAGGAAGTGAGCGTCTGAATACATGTTTGGGTAAACTCATGAAATTAAAACTCGGATTTATTGGAATCGGGGCCATGGGCTTAAGCCATGTGAAATCCTTTCATGAAGGTTGTGGGCAGCAGGCTGAAGCGGTGGCGATCTGTTCCAGCAATGAAATCAATATTGCAAAAGCATTAGCAATTGCTCCGAAAGCAGGGGTTTACAAAAGCAGCGAAGAAGTTATTCATTCCGACTTGGATGCGGTGGTTGTCTCCACGCCGAACTTTACGCATGTGCCACTGGCATTGGAAACATTGAGAGCAGGCAAGCATCTTTTTTTAGAGAAGGCTGTAGGGGTTAATAAGGAAGAATGCGGAGAATTGCTGGCAATGGCCGATAAAACTGACCGTGTGCTCATGATTGGTCATGAGCTGCGTTACTCCGCTTATTTCCAAAAAATCAAGGAACTGCTGGATGCCGGTGAAATTGGAGTTCCACGAATGGTTTGGTGCAAGGAGTTTCGCGGGCCGTTTCAAAAGAAGTCCCACGATTGGATACAGGACTCTCGAAAATCGGGCGGTGCTTTGGTGGACAAAAATTGTCATCACTTCGATCTGATGAACTGGTGGGTGGGGGCGCGTCCAAAGAGAGTTTGTGCCTTTGGTGGCAACGCAGTGGAGCGGGTGATCGGAGGCGAGCATCAGGTGCTCGATCATGCCACGGTGTCGTGGGAATATGAAAATGACGTGCGAGGAACATTGCAACTTTGCATGTTTGCACCGGAGTTGCAGGGTGAGGATCTCGAAATGGGAATCGTGGGGGACAAAGGAATCATTCAAACCCGCATCTCCAAAATCCAGATCCTATTATGGAAACGCAATGCTGAGAAAAAGGAGCCTGTTGTTTATGATGTTGAAGCCAGGCGCGGAACAGGGTGGGGGAATCATCTCGGATTTGATGAGATACACGAGGCCTTCATAAAAGCCGTCTTGGAAGGCAAAAGGCCGCTCACGACCGTTCGTGATTGTGTGGACGGGACATTGCTGGCAATCGCGGCTGAAGAGTCGATTCGAAAGAAAGCAATTGTTGAATTGTAGAGTGCGGATTTTGAAAGAAAGAACGCGTCAGTGGGAATCGCTTAAAACTTAAGAATTATGAACGAGATATTTAGTCCTGAAGGGTTCGCTGGCGGACAGATTGTTCGTGAGCCAGTCGGATTTGAACCAGGATATTGGGCGGGCGCGCCGGGCTTCTTTTACGACAAAGTAGAGAAGGCTTTTTATCTGACCTATCGTTTACGGAGGCCGAGAGGTGTGTCACCCGATCGCGGTGGAGAAGCGCGCATTGCTCGATCCACTGACTTGAAGCATTTCGAAGATATTTGGTCTGTTACCAAGGATCAGTACGAGAGCGCGTCGATTGAACGGAGTGCCATCTACAAAGGGCGCAATGGACAATGTCATTATTTTACCAGTTACGTGGATCCAATGGATGGTCGCTGGTGTGTTGCCCAGATAAAGTCAGGGGAGATTGCAAATTTGGATCCAAAAAAAGTGGAACGCGTGTTTTCGGCTGCGCCGTTGGGATTGGAAGGAATTAAAGATCCCTGGATTTATGAGGAGAACGGAGTTTATTACATGTTCCTCAGTGTTGCGGTGGCGACGCCCAAGACTCGTAAAGAGTCGCATGATACTCTTGATATTTTTAACACGGGTGAGTGTGTTTCAGCGACCGGCCTGGCGACTTCGACTGATCTCAACTCGTGGGAATGGCAAGGTATCATTCTAAAGCCTGGCGAGTCAGGTTGGGACCGATATTGCCGGCGGATCAATAGCGTGCTAAAGCTCGATGGAAAGTATTTCGCCTTTTATGACGGTAGCGCAAGCGAGGCGGAGAATTATGAAGAGAAGGCTGCAAATGCCGTATCGAGTGACCTGCGGGCGTGGCGAACATTAACGCCGGAAGCACCATTTTGGACAAGTCCCAACCATTCGAAATCCGTCCGCTACATGGATGCGCAGATCCTTGATGGGGTTGTTTATCTCTTTTACGAATTTGCCCGTCACGATGGAGCTCATGACTTGCGTCTCGTTCGTGCCGAGCCAGATAATTTTGCTACGCTGTTGAAATTGTTAGCGAAACGCTAATTGCAAGACCTCGGCAACTTCTCCAAATATTCCCTAAGACGAGAATGAAATTAGATTTTGGCAGAGAGAGAGTTCTGGCCGTAGTGGCTCATCCGGATGATGCCGAGTTACTTTGTGCCGGCACGTTGGCGCGCGCAAAAGCGGAGGGAGCAGAAATTGGAGTATGCGTCATGTGTCGTGGTGACAAAGGTCAGCCCAGCCAGCCAATAAAAAATCTGGCTGCTGTTCGTCGCAGGGAAATGTCTGCGGCAGGCAAGTTGTTGGGAGCTAAATTATACTTTGGCGAAAGTCCTGATGGCGAGTTGGTGGATGATCTGGCAAAGAGGTTGAAGTTGGTTGAGATTTATCGCCAATTCAAACCGACATTGGTGCTCGCGCACGATCTTGCAGATTATCATCCGGATCATCGGGCGGCGGGTCAACTGGCGGAAGCTGCTTCGTGGTTTTGCGCCTCGCGTGGGCAAAAAACGCGTTCAACAGCGATGGCGTCGGCTCCAGTGCTGTGGTGGATGGACGCGATCAACATGCTGGGGTTTACACCTGGTTTTTATGTGGATGTTTCACGTTATGCGGCTTTGAAGACGGAGATGCTGGCTTGTCACAAGAGCCAGTTGTTGCGTGGAGACGACAGAGACTTTTCACCTTTGTCAGAACTGTTGCAATTGCAGTTTACGACGCGTGGATCGGAAAGCGGTGTTGCTGCCGCTGAAGCTTTCCGGGCACATCTTGCATTCAAACGTGTGCGAGCGTGGTAGTTCCTGCCCTATGCCGGCTTGATTAATTTATTCAGGCAGTTGCTGACCCTTGGTTTCTGGAAGGAAATAAATTACGATCACGCCTAATGGGAAGAGGCATCCCAGGATGGTGATTGCCAGTCGCAAATCCATTCCGGGCATTGCCTTCAGCCAACCTGAGATTACCAGAATAGAGGCTGCAAGGATGCGGCCACCGTTGAAGCAGAATCCTGTTCCAGTGGCGCGAAGATGATTGGGGAACAGCTCTGGAAAGTAAATGGCGTAGCCTGCGTGGATGCTGAGTGTTAGAAATCCGAAAATCGGAAGTAGGATGAGCAATTGGGTATAGGTCGAGGGCAGGTAGCAGGTGACCGGGACGATAATGAATGCTGCGATATGCATCAGCATGAATGCTCGTTTGCGACCGAGCCAGACGCATAGAGGACCAAACGAAACCAGACCAAGTCCGCCTCCGATGGTTTGTACGATTCCATAGGCGAACTGCGCCTTCTTGCGGGCTGTCTCCAGATCAACCCCATTTGAAAGGAGAAGCTGTTTGACCAGATCTTGTCCAGCAACGGTGACACCCCAGAAACTCCCAAGGCCGATGGCGGCCAAAAGCATCCCCAGAAGTGCGCGACGATTCCATTGAGGATTCAGCAGGAGGTCACGAAAGCTGCCCAGTTGTTTTCCTTCCCCTGACGCGGCCTTGGTCCCGGCCTGCTTCCAGCTCTCCGGTTCCTGCACGGATGACCTGACCCACAAGATCAGCAAAGCTGGAAGGATTCCGATTAGATAAGCGTAGCGCCATTGAGCACCCACAGCCATTCCTGCGAGTGCTGCGCACCAGGTTCCCAAAACACTTGTTGCGTGAAATATTCCTGACGCATGGGCTCGTGAGCGGGCGGGGAAAATCTCAGCTACCAAGCTTGCAGCAACAGCCCATTCACCACCCACCCCCATGGCGACAAGGAAGCGCAACACTCCCACGTGCCACAAGTTGGTCGCAAAGAACGTCAGGCCTGAAAAAACGGAATACATCAAAATTGTCGCAGCCATCGCGGGACGGCGGCCCCACTTATCTGCGACCGAGCCGAACAGAAGTCCGCCTACCGTGCCTCCGACAAGGAAAACGGCGAGCAAAATGTCACCATACTGCTTGATTTCAGGAGCGTTGATGCCGAGATGCAGAATATCAGTGAGCAGATGATCGCGAGTGAGGTTAAAAACCTGTCCTTCAAAGGAGTCAAAAACCCAACCGGCCGAAGCGATTGCAAGCACGAGCCATTGATAGGAAGTCACACCACGATACCATGGGGAGGAAGAAGCAGATGCATCTCCCTGCCTGGTAGATTTGGTTTCTGTTGTGGGCGAGGGCATGAGGAAATTATAGGAGGATTCTGTCTGGTTGCCATCCAAAAACTTTTGCCGAGTCAAATAATGGAAACCTGAAAAAGAATATCGGAAGAGCATCAAAGATGAAGAATGACGTTGGCGGAGAGAGAGGGATTCGAACCCACGGTACTTTTTAGGTACTCACGCTTTCCAGGCGTGCGCCTTAAACCACTCAGCCATCTCTCCGACAGCAACAGGGGTAATTTGAAGGAGGAACAGAGAGTACGCAATGTTTTTTCGTCACGGAATGAATGGAAATTAGGTTTCATGACGTCGTGGTTTATGTGTTCGCTTCATGGTGTCAGGTTAAAACAGGCCATTTCCACGGCATTACGGACCAGGAGTTTACCATGGTCGATGGCGGGATGATTCCAGGTTTTTCCATGAATTGCTTGAAATCGCGCCAATTCTTCATGCCTTTCAGGGGTGGCTATAACCAATGCCAGTTCACCTTCGCCAGTCAGGATGATCAGGCGGCCTTCCGCGAGCAGCAGTTGACCGTAGCCGTACCGGCCATCCTTCCATTTTCGCTCACCGGAACGGGCGTCCAGACAAGTCAGTATGTCTTCATCCAAACCGTAAATGTAGCCATTCGAGACGACCGAACTGGTAAATTTGTTTTTCAGGAATTTATTTTTCCAAATCGTCCGGGCGGCAAAGCCTGATTCAGACCTGGTAATTTCGACAGCCTGGCAGCCGGTATTGTATCCTGCGGAAAGTAAGAATTGATTGCTGCTCAGCACAACCGGTTGGGCAATATTGCGATTGTTGAGATTTACCACCCAAGGTTGTTCCCAGAGCAGTTTGCCGGATTCCACGTCCAATCCAACGGCACGGGTTGCGGTGACGATGAGTAATTGTTCTTTGCCGGCGAGGTTTACCCGCATGGGTGAACTGTATGCGGCGGGGTCATCAAGCGACTTCCAAATGACAGCGCCGGTGTGCTTGTTGTAAGCCACGACAGATCTGCCATTAGGACCACCGGGTTGCACGATCAGCTTTTCTCCAACTATCAATGGGGAAGAAGCCATGCCATAGGCAAGTTCCGAGGCACCATTGTCGGTCAGAATGTTTTTTGACCAAATTGTTTTTCCATTCAATGCCTCAATGCATCGTAATTCCCCTTCTGCGCCCTGGGCGTAGATTTTATCCCCGTCAGAGACAGGTGTGGCGCGGGGACCGTCTCCGCCCATGGATTCCTGAAAGTAACCGGCCCAGCCATTAGTCCAAACTTCGCGACCTGTTTGCAGATCATACGCGGTGGCGACTTCACAGTCGCGGCGTTGTTCCATGGTAAAGGCCAGACCGTGTGCCACAACGAAAGAACCATAGCCGCCGCCTATCGGCTGATGCCAGAGTTCGATCAGTCCTTTGGCTGGCCAGTTGGTCCGGATGGGAGTCTCATCATAAATTCCATCTCGCCTTGGTCCACGGAAATCCGTCCAGTAAGGAATGGAATTATTTGTCGGCGCGGAGATATTGCTTGAGGTTTGTTGAGCATGTTGAGCACGATTCTTTTCCAGAGCTTCAAAGTTTGGGAGCGTTTTTGAATAAGTAAGCACAGGGGGAAATCCACCACGCCATTCCACCTGCAAACCGGTAAAGCGTATCATCAGCCAAACAATAAGAGCAGTATAAGGAATGCAATAAAGCAGAACGAAGAAAGTTCCGAAGAGTTTCCTTCCCTTCCCAAGTGTACTGCGCCAGAGAACGACCAGTCCAGCAGGGGGAAATAGAAGGGTGCTGAATCTCATCCCTAACGATCGTTTCAGTTCTGCGTTCATACGGGAATGGTAATGAAAGCGCTCCCAGTCACAAAGGTTTTCGGTAATCCGTCAGTAACGGCAGAGGAGGTGATGGCTAGGAGAAAAGCGGGCTCACTGAACAAACATTTGGAGGGAACCCTGGGCTTCTGGCAGATTTTCCAAAATTCCATGGTGACGCCGACCATTTCGGTAAGTTGATCAGAAGAGTATTTAAAACGATTTTCGGTTGCTGCGGTTTGCACCCCTTTAATATCGTTGGGGTGACAAGGGAACCGGGCGTGTTACAGCGTCGGGAAGCTTTTAGCAGAGAGATTGAAGAGTGCGGCACAATCAGCCGTAGCGACCTTCCAGCAAGTTCGTCTCAATCTCTTTGATCATGGCAAGAAGCTGCTCGAGTTCAGCCGGCTTGTAGTAGAAAGCATTTGCGCCCAAGCGCAGGCACTCAGCACGGAGTTGAGTATCGGGAACTCCAGTAACGATGACGATCTTCATTTTTTCAGCCGGATAAAGTGCCAGATATGCCAGGATTTCACGTACATGAAACGAGGGCATAACTGCGTCGATAATCAGCAGGTCGGGAAGGGGATGGAAAACTCGATTATGGTAAGCCCCGGCGCCACTGACATAATGGAGTGCCTCCGCACCATTCTTTAGTTCATTGATGAGTTCGAAATTTTCGTTGGCCCCAAGCGCAAGCCTGAGGAATTCCCTATCCTCGTCGTCGTCGTCAGCAATGATGACCGTCAATTTCCTCATGGACTTGGTTTACAGGAACCTGCCGAAAGTTTCCAGCCTATAATTGCCTGCACCTTTTTCCATTTCTGAAGGCCAACCTAGTGACTGGCTTTGGTGACGAGAGTCTCAATTTCCCTGGCGATGGTTTTAAGCTGGTTCACGTCTGAAGTTTTATAGAAGAAAGCGTGAGCCCCGATTTTAATATAGCCAGCACCGATGTTCGAAGTGGGATAGCCGCTGAATACGATGGTTTTCATGCCGCTTACCGGGTGGCCCTTGATCCAATGCAAGATTTCATTGGCTTCAATGGCGGGCATGATGGCATCGAGAATAAGTACCTCGGGAAATGGGTGAAGATTACGGTCTTCAAAAGGCTTTTTGCCGCTCAGGTAGTCAATCACTTCACTACCATTGGAGAGTTCGTGGAAAACCCTAAGATTCGTTGTCGAATGTAAACACTCGCGAAGGAAGAGCCGGTCTTCCTCGTCATCATCAGCAACAATAACTTTTATGGGTTGCGGCATTACCCCTTATAAAAAAATAACAATGCGGAATGCGAGCTAATTTTAGGTCTGGGCAATCAATATCGATTTGGGAGCACGTAATACATAAACAAATAATTGGTCGCTGTCCCAGTTTCGAGCATTAGCGAATGAAATCGAGACAGTCGTGGATTGTTTTGGCGATTGTCAGGTTAAGGATTTATCTTCCTATTCGGCGCAATATTAATTTTCAATCATAGTTCATCGTAGTGGCAACGGTATGGTCGAGTTTTCCCGGATTGCAGGTTATCAAGATGTACGAATTGGTGCCCAATCAGTACGCTTGTTGAATATCGGCGGAGTAGTCCGAGCTGCTTTCCTGCTTCGGATAAAAGAAGTCAAAGAGGTGAAGAGTGAGAAAGCTGGTGCTTGCGTTCCTCAAAGAAAAAGCGGCACTGGAGTGCCGCTCTTGAATCGTAATCTACTGTATTTGGGGAAACTACTTAGTAAGTATCGTCCTTCCGCTTTACGCCTGGTTTTGGACGCGCTTCGTAAACCGTCCTTTCGCTGGTGGTCCGTTCGCTTGACGTTGTTTCGGAGGTCGCTCCAGTTCCTGATCTAACCGTGGTTCCAGTGGTGGACCGAGCCTTTGTAGCATTACCTTCCTTCACGCTCGACTCAGTAGCTGTGGCGATATCTTCAGCACCACCTTGCTCAAGAATTTGCTTCGCCCGACTGGCCTGATCGGAATCTTCGGTGTGAACTGAGATAAGGATGTTGCCCTCTTTTATGCGCCCTTCATAACGCTTTGCTTCGTATTCAGGAATACCCATGCCGATCAGAGCACCGGCAATGCCACCGACCGCGGCCCCGACGGCGGCGCCACTGAGCGCGGCCATGATTGGGCCAGCGGCGATAAAAGGTCCAACTCCAGGTATTGCCAGAGCACCGATACCCGCAATCCAACCAAGCGCACCGCCGAGGACCAATCCGGTCCCGGCACCGGTGGTGGCGCCTTCAGGGGCCTTGGTATTTTTTTCATGCGCAAAGTCCCGCGTGCCCGTTTTATCCGGGAAAAGTACGGAAATGTCATTGCTGGAGAAGCCTGCTGATTGCAGGCTTTCGACGATGTCAGAAGCGCTATTCTCACTTCTGACCAGACCGAAGACGGATTTTTTTGCCATATTGTTTTCGCTTTCTTTGATTGGTCCAGTCACTTGGGTAGTTGGTCAGCCTGATGCGAAGAAGGGGCTGTTACTTCGTTGGATTTACTGTGTCCTGGAGCCGGGCCAGGAGCCACATTGGTGGAGTCAGTTACCACCGGGTTGTCGCCGCTGCCGAAGTTCTTCTCCGGTGGACCCTCCTTTTTGCACGCGGCCAAAAGGACCGCCGTGCTGAGCGCAACCCACATGAATTTCACTCTCAAAACTTCTCCGCTGTTCTCGAACCATTTCAAGCTTTCATACAGTTCGCACCGGAAGGAAGGCGATGCCATGGGGATTTGACTCCACCATGATGGGGAAAGTCATCCAGCCCGGAAGGTCATTCCCGCTTGCAACGTTTCGTCCATGGGAGTAAAGAAGGGCAAAACTAACAACCTATGCTCAAAAATAAACTCCTCGCACTGGCGGTTGCATCTTTCACAATGATTTCAATCACGGCAAAAGCAGAAGACGACAAACCCGCAGCAAAGGCTGAGAAATCGGGAGCAACCGTGGCCAAACCGGATTCCGGTGAGGGCAGGAAAACTGCCAGGCAGTCGCAAAGCGAATCCGCTTCAAAAACCGCAACCTTTGGCAAGATTTCCAAAACGGACGAGGCTTACAAATCTGCCCTGGATGCGCATGAGCTCGAGGCAGCTCTCAAGCAGGCTGATAAGGCGAGTGGCTTCAAAGGGACAGTGAGTGGGGTGTACGAACCAAAAGGAAATGCCATGGCAATTCTGAATTTTGATCCGCAGTATAAGACCGCAATGACTGCGGTGGTTCGAAACGAAAACTTTTCGAAATTCCCAGACCTGAAAACCCTGGTGGGCAAAGATGTGCTGGTTGCTGGAAAGCTGATTGATTTTCAAGGGAGACCAGAAATCATTCTGACGAACGTGGACCAGATCAAGTTGGTCGAATCAGAAGAGAAGAAAGCAGACAAGAAGGATTGAGTCAGAACCGGCTTCCTTCATTTGAGGGATTTAGCCGCAGGTCTGTTCCTGAATCAAGGCGGACCGGATTTCGAAGAATAACTTTTTCTCCGATAAAACCAGTAAATCGGAGTGCCGACGAGAACCAAGGCTACGCCAAAAGCCGAGTTGATAATGGCCGGTTTCCCGGCAGCAACAGCCTCGCGATAGCCAACCAAATCGTTGTAAACCGTCAGCACCAAATAAAGGGCGGAGAAGGCGATAAAAATCCAAGGTATAAAAGGATACCCAGGCACTCGATATGGACGCGGGGTGCCGGGTTCTTTGCGACGGAGGACGAAAACACCATAGGCACTTAGCGCGTAAAAAATCCAACTTACAAAAATCAAAGTGTCGGTAAGTGTATCGAATGTGCCGCTGAAAAGCAGCAGGACGCTCCAGATACCTTGAACAACCAACGAGGCGGCGGGTGTATGAAATTTAGGATGTGCGACGCCCAGGAGTTGGGGGAAGACGTTGCGGCGGGACATTGAAAAGTAAACACGGGCGCTGGCGAGAATGATGGAGTTGGTGGTGCCAAAGGTCGAAACCATCACGGCTGCGGCGATCCAGCGCCCACCGCCTTTGAAACATTTTTCTGCCACGTCAGCGGCCACCAGTTTGGAGCCGGCCATCACGTCGACAGGTAAAACGTAGGAGTATGCGAGGTTTATTAGCATGTAAATTCCGGTAACAATGAGCATGCCTATGATAAGCCCTCGTGGGACGTTCCTTTGAGGTTCCTTAATTTCGCCCGCGATGTAGGTCAATTTGTTCCAGCCATCGTAGGCCCAAAACGCACCTTGCATGGCGGCAGCCAAGGCGAGGAAAAGCGCCAGTCCGGTCGGATGGATGACTGAGCTGCTGTTCGTAAGATTCGAGATCGAGCCACCGGTGGGGAGAAGGAATGCGCCCAGAAAAAGCAGAGCCATGGCAATTACCTTGGCGATCGTGAAGATATTTTGAACCAGACCGCCAAACTTAACGCCGACGTAGTTTACTGCTGTCAATCCAATCACAAGAATCGCGGCGACTCCCTTGGTGCCAATGTCTTTCAGTGGCAGGACGTCTCCGATGAACGGGACATGAAACCCGAGTGCGGCTATCGAACTGTTAAACTCGGGCAACTTGATGAATTGAGTGGAATACTCCGCAAAGACATAGGCCACGGCTGCGATGGAGCCGGTTTGAATTACCGCAAAGACAGCCCAGCCGTAAAGATAAGCTACAAAAGGGCCAAACATGCGGTCGAAGTAAACGTATTGCCCACCGGTTTCCGGGATCATGCCGGCAACTTCGGAATTTGTCAGCGCGCCAAAGAGTGTAATGGTGCCCGCGATCAACCAGACGGCCAGGAGCAGAGTAGGTGAGCCGACCTCGCCGGCCATGACCCCTGCTTTACGGAAAATGCCGGAGCCGATGACGCCGCCGACCACCATCATAATCGTGGTGAAAAGACCTAGCGTAGGAAGCAGTCCTGAAGTCGATTGCCGAACCTCTGGTTTCGGCTTTGTTTCCAGGATGGATTGATTGGTGCTATTTTCGATGGCGAGCAGATTAGCGCTTGAGCGACTTCGTTACAAGACTGATGACCATCGTGCAGGGAATTTAATCCGGCTGGAATAGGAACAAAACCAGAACATAAATTCTACATTCCCTTCAAGAACCCGACCAGATCGGCCATGTCCTGTTTGCTCATAGTCTTCTCCAATTCATCAGGCATGAGCGAGAGGCTGCTGGCGGACATGGAAGCAATGTTCGAGCGGGGAATGATTTCCTCGTGCCCCAAAGCCTGTCTGAGCGTGATGTTTGAAGCTGATTCTGCAGCCAGGAGTCCAGTTAGAGAACGCCCATCCTTCGTCTCTACATTATAGCAGGTGTAAGTGGGCATGATCTCGTATTCGGGTACGATGATGTGGAGGAGGAGAACGTCGCTGGGCTGATTGCGTATGCCGGTGAGATCCGGTCCGACGGTCTTGCCTTCGCCCGACACCACGTGGCAGCCAGTGCAGGTTTTTGTGAAAATGGCATGGCCGTTCTTCGAATCAGGTTTGAAGGCCAGGACGGATTTATATTCTTCATACACCTTCATACGGTCACCAGCTTGCATATCTTTGAAGATGGCGCTCGCGCGTTTGGCGATGGATTCATCCTTGTTATGCATTAACTGGGTTCGGCGGTCTTCATTGACTGTCCATGCCGGGACGTCGCCGGATTCGATGGCGATAAGCATGGTTTGGATAAGCCGGGGTTTGGCCATGATCGAGGTGAGAGCGGCATCCCGAACCGGAGGGCTATAACTGCTCCAACGATCCTTCCTGACCAGAACCGTACCGGCGTCTGCATCCGGCATCCGACCCAAGGCGCGGACGGCAGCAACTTGAAGCTCCGCGGGTTGTTGCGGATCAATAAGGCTTTGCAGAGTTTTCCCACTGACCGAGAACTCAGATTGAGCAAGCAAACCAACCGCAGCCAGGCGCTGGCTTAAGGAGGCGTTGGCATCTTTGACTGAGCTGACTGCGCGTTGCACAAGTTCTTCAACACGAACGCGGGTAAGTTTGGCCTCTGTAGAATCACCGCTGGTAAGGCTGAGGAGCGGGGATTGATCCTTACCGACCAGACCACGAACCCGGATGCCTTCGGCAATACCGGTGACAGCGGCTTGTTGCCAGGCAGCATCCGCATCCGAGTTGGATGCAGTAACCTGGTTTAGCAACGAAGCCAGTTTGTCAGGCGTTTCACTCGTTCCAAGAATGCGGCAGAGTTCAACCAACATGGCGGACATTCCGGCGGCATCCTTATTTTTTCCGGCGAGCAGGGTTTTCAGCAATACGTCTGCGTGGTTGTCGACAGCGCTTAAAACCGCTTCACGGGTCCATTTATCGTCGTTGTTTTGATCAAGAATTTTCGCGAGGGCGGGAATGATTTTGGCATCATGCAGTTCACCAAGGGATAGGGCGCATTGGAAACGGACGCGTGCATCGGAGTCATTGGCCATGGCCAGGAGCCGCTCGGTCAGCCTTGAAGATTGCGACAGACGTGGCTCGGCAACTTGCATGGCATTTTCGCGGACCGAGACATTTTTGTCGGAAAGCGCAGTAAGAATTTGTTGATCCTCCAAGGAGTTCAAGCACTCCAACAACCGGAGAGCCAATACACGGGCTTCGGGAATTTTTCCGCTCTTGACCATCTTCTTTAACGTGGATGCAACAGACTTGTCCTGCCGTTCCAATAGAAGACGCTGGGCCGTGGTGCGCCACCATGCATCCGGGCTATTTAATAGCTCGCAGAGCTCCTTCGAGGTCGAAACATCAAACTGTTTAGTCTGAACCTTGTAGCTCGCAGCTGTGATGCGGTAGATGCGACCTTTATCCTTGCCGCTTTCAAAGTCGGTGATTTTACGCGTGGCTTCCGGGAGGTATTCCGGATGTTCAATGGTCTTGCGATACATGTCGCAGACGTAAAGCGCACCGTCCGGCCCGGTAGCGAGATTGACCGGACGAAACCAATTGTCAGGCGAGGCGAGGAAATCGACACCATCCTGCGCGCGTTTGGCGACGAAGCTGGTATTCGTGGGAGAGATGACATCGCGGTGCACCAGATTGCCAGCGGGTTCGCAGGTAAACGAATTGTCCTTGTAATCGTCCGGCAATGCGGTGCCACGATAATAATTAATGCCGCACGCCGAGGTAAAAAAGCCTGTGTGCAAGGCACTGGTCGTGATGTTGTCGCTGAGAGGATAAAGTTTGGAGGCTGCGCCGTGATCAGGAATATCCTCCACGATATCAGCAAGAGCGGCGTTTGTGTTTCGATTGAGATACTTCAACTGCATCATTACCGCTTGATTATGATTGCGATTCGAGCAAATGAACTTGTGGCCAAAACTATCGAACGTTTCGCCAAATTGCGCAGTACCGGCGGTGGGTTCAAACTGGTCGGTGTCAGGTTTGAAACGAAAATCGGTGCGATTGCAGAATACGACTGGATGATTGGTGTAAATAGGTGAGGAAACCTTGGCGCTGGTTAAACCCGAAGTGAGATAAACCCAACCATCGACATTTAGAATGGGATGGCTCACACGCAATTGCGTGGTGGAAAGGTCTTGAAAACCTTTGAAGACAATTTGTTTCACATCCGCCACGCCATCGCCATCGGTGTCCTTAAAATAATAAAGATAGGGAGCACAGGTGACATAAACGCCGCCCTTCCAACACATGACGCCATTGGGAAAGGTGAGTCCATCCGCAAAGACCGTGCGTTTATCATAATGGCCGTCGTGGTGAGTGCTTTCGAGGAGAACCACCTGGCCAACGGGCTTCTTGCCCTTGCCGGGACCGACGGGATAACCGCGATCTTCCACCACATACATCCGGCCTTTTTCATCCCATGCGGCAGCAACGGGGCTAACGACCATCGGTTCCTGGGCGACACATTCTATTTTCAGACCGGGATCGAGTCGGAACGAGGCGATGGCTTGTTCGGGTGTAAGCGGCCCATCCGTTACAGCGTGAACGAGGACTGCCGTGAGCAATGAGGCGGTGAAGAGGACAGTTTTTTTCATGGTCAGTACCAGCTAAAAGATTTTCTTTGTTAACACCTTCCAGGCATCTCTCGGATGAAAGTAATCCATTATTGCTTCAGTTCGTTCAGGAGTTTGATGGCGGTTTCAACCATCGCTTCCCCGCTGCCTGGCTTCAGGCGGGAATTGACCGTCTCGTAACTGCCTTCCTTGAATGCTTGTTCAGTCGGCATGTAGCAAGGACGGTCGTTGCAGATTGAGATGACAATGGTTTTCTTAAACGGCGAGGCTTTCTTTATGTTGAGACCAAACTGGACAAATATTTCCGCCGGAAGACACACGACCGCAGTGTCGCCATCCAGCCGGAACACCTGAATTTCCATGGGCCAGACTTTGGTGCCGCGAGCCTCAAGATCAAGAGCCTTCACTGCGCGCACCTTGACAAAGAAGTCGACGGTGTCATCAGCCAGATGGGCGATATTCTTTTTGGCTTCGTCCAAATCCTTGGGATTGACCTCCTGCAGCGGGAGCATAAGAGTCGTGCTTCTGCTGGCAAAAGCGGCATGGATTGGTTGCAAGTTGTTTTGCGCACTCAGAACTGTTTTGCCGATTTTCGTGCCAAGCATTTCAGAGACCTCGTGGCCTTTGTAGGGTTCCTTAACGTTGACATTGATATTGTTCAAGTCGCCGCAGGTGCCGGCTCCAAAAGCAGAGATATAATCAGGACCGAAAGCTTTGCGAAGGGTCTGTTGGATATAAAACGGGTAATCAGCGCTGAATTCGGTGCCACTAATGGTGTCGGCATGCATGGCGAAGACAGTGAGGCCACCGATGGATTTATTCTTTTTCCTGACCGTAAGAATTCCGACATCATGGTCAACCGGCCCGGCGGGAGATACTATGTTGGTATTCAGTTGGCCGGGATTAAAGGCCACCCGGCCATTTTTCATGTAGTAGCGGCGATTGAACGGCATGCCCTCCTGAGTGGCAATGCCGGCGTCCACCTCCGCAGTTGAGAGATTGGCATTTGCCTCCGTGACAACTTTGGCAATGCAACCAGCCAGAAAGTCGGGGTAGTAAATTTTTTCGTGGGGATCGTTGCCAAACTTTTCAATAGCTGTCTTGTGGAAGTAAGCTCGGCGAACGTCATCGAACAACGGGCCGGTATGGCTGTGAGTGGCAGCCACGACAATATTTGAGACGGGGATTCCGGTAATCTTGCTGGAGAGAGCACGCGCATTGGTGGTGACATGCAGGGATACGCCAACGAGATCGCAAAAAACCAGGGCAATCTTTTCATTACCTTGCTGCAGGACAATGGCCTTGGTTTTAAGCGGGTCATGAACTCCGGTGGAAAAACGCTCATCATAATATCCAGCCATGCGATATCCGACCGGCGGGGTGATATCCACCTCGGCCATGCCAGCTCGTAATTGCGATGAGGCGGCATCCTTTTGCCGACTCGTCGAACAGCTGGTGAGGGTGAAAAGGAGCAGCAGTATCGGAAGACCCTGAGGACTCAAGAGCTTTGCTTTCATGAAAAATATCCCTGACGATGAATAAGGTCTTTGAATGCATCAAGTTTATTCTGGAATTCCGTCACAAGAAAGCTCTCCTTTGTTAAGCAAACAATGAAGGTTGCTTATATTTTGGAGCGCTTGACCGCAGCATAATTTGGGTACTATTGTGTGTTGAAATTAAATAGTGATGAGCACCAGCACCTCAACAAACCAAGGAACCCTTGCTGACGCAAATGCGAATGCGAGGCCATTTACGGGATTGATCACGCGCGACAGGGAACCGGAGAATTTGGAGTTTCCATTCTCTGCGCTTAGCAGTTGGATCATGCCCAATGAACAGTTCTTCGTGCGGAGTCATTTCCCGGTGCCCAAGGTGGATTTGCAGACCTGGCGTTTGGAGGTGGAGGGATTAGTTGACAAGCCAGTGTCACTGACGCTTGAAGAACTGCGCGGGATGCCATCGCGGTCGGTCACAATGGTGCTGGAATGCGCCGGTAACAGTCGAATCTTTTTGAACCCAAAGGTAAGTGGATTGCAGTGGGAACTGGGCGCGGTG
The DNA here is from genome assembly GCF_000172555.1 of Pedosphaera parvula Ellin514. Classification (NCBI taxonomy): domain Bacteria; kingdom Pseudomonadati; phylum Verrucomicrobiota; class Pedosphaerae; order Pedosphaerales; family Pedosphaeraceae; genus Pedosphaera; species Pedosphaera parvula. Next base: position 28,981 of record NZ_ABOX02000033.1, on the reverse strand, counting down.
GGAAACACTGAATGGACTGGTGTGCCGCTGTCTGAGGTTTTAAAGAAAGCAGGGGTAAAGGCGGGAGCTGTTGAAGTGGTGCTGGAAGGAATGGATCGCGGGGAAATCAAAAAGGAACCTGTATCTCCCGGGAAGATCAGTTATGCACGGAGCATCTCGCTGACCAAGGCGATGAGCCCGGAAGTTATCCTCGCTTACCAAATGAATGGCGAAGATTTGACGCCGGCGCACGGCTTTCCTGTGCGCGCAATCGTGCCGGGCCACTATGGCATGGCGTCAGTGAAATGGTTGAATCGGATTATCTTGCTCGACCGTGAATTTCGCGGCTATTTCCAAACGACAGATTATACCTATTGGAACAAACAGGATGGCATGCCAGTCCAGTTGTTTCCTGTGAGTGAAATCGAAGTGAAGGCGGAGATTTCGCGGCCAGGTTTGCATGAAGTGGTTCCGGCCGATTCAGTCTATCGGATGTTCGGAGCAGCCTGGACGGGAGAATCAGACGTCGTCAAGGTGGAGGTCAGCACTGATGGCGCGAAAAGCTGGCAACCCGCGCAGTTGCTGGGCGATCCGGTGAGGTATGCCTGGCGCTTGTGGGAGTATCATTGGAGCACACCGTCGCAGCCGGGGCGTTATACCGTGATGGCGCGCGCTACTGATGCTCATGGAAACACCCAACCAATGGATCGCGACATGCATCGCGGAACCTATGTGATTACCCACGTGCAGCCGATTGATGTGCAAGTGCGGAAGGTGAACGGTGCAAGTTCGATGGACAGTTATGCGATCTAAGCTCCGTTGAACGACGCTGGGAGAGAGGCACCAAGCGGCCAAACTATCTCCAGCCTTCGGATAATTTCAGTTCGTGTGGGTTCGAACGGCAAAAGAACCGTTCGAGAATTTCGTCCACGACCACGTCGGGCTTTTCAGCCTGAATGAAAGGAAGATCAAGTTCGCGTTGCCAGAGGTAGGTGACTTTGTTGAAGTTGTGACCGATGTAAGGAATCCAGGCGATCGAGAACGAGTCACGGAATACTATGGCGTTTCCCCGGGCTGATGGATTGGTCGTTATGACCGGCAGCCTCTCCGGGTTCCAATATTTTCCCAGCAGATTTGGAGCATTTGAAATTTGGAGTAACTGAAGCGGAGGCCGGGGCGATAAGGATACAGCTTCTTTTTCATGCAGGGTCTGCTCCTGCCCGAGCATTGTAGCCAGGTCGCCGCCGGGTTTATCGGAATATTGGAGTTGAAAGCAATCCGGAGACAGCGGCTTCAAATGGGGCATCTGGCAGGAGAGCTTTTGAAGAAGAGCTTGATAGCCCACAAACGCGCCATATTCATTCCAATGCGTGTCGTTGCGCAAATAAGTGAACCGGGAGTGTTTCGCCTCCATCAGTGCCGGACGCAAATCCAGGACCTCCACTGATGAATTGGTTTTCATATAGCCAAAGAATTGGTCCAACTTGGAGGTGGGACCGAGGTGAGCGATCCATTCAGGGAGATACTCAGGATAGATGCGATGTTTGTCGGGTGGAATCACGAAGATATAATGAATTCCCTGACGCGCGAGCCAGTCGCGCCGACATTCCAACAAGGACTGCCAATCATGAAGTTCTTGTAGACAGAACAGATCTGAACCCTGGCAATTTTCGATCATGTGGTCTCCGGAATAGTAGAGCCAGTCGTACTTGCCGATCAAAACATCAGGGAACGGGGATTCCTTGTATATTTGGCGTTTCCAGGCGTGCTCGAAGAGGATCAGTTGCTTGCGAAAGCCGAAGTGGTCGCTATAATATTTATCCAATCCGATGATGAAGTTACTAATCCTGTTGGAGCCGGCATGCCAGGCGGGAAATTCGGCCAGTTTACGCTTTTCATTGAGTTTGCGCGAATGATCCCAATGGAAAAAGATACTCAACGTTGGCAGCCAGAGGAAAAGAACAAATGCGATGATCAATGCCATTTGCGCCGGACTGTTGGGTTCCCTTGGTTGGCTGGGTTGGTCGTTCATTCTTTTCAAAACCTGAAGTAAATGAATGGATTGTAGGTTCCGGCAGCCAGGCAGGAAGCGGCGAGCAAGAGAGTAACAATCAGGAGAACCGGCTCAGCAAACGTGGCCAACGACTGTGTCAGAGGGCGAATTGAGTTTGGAAGCGTCTGCCCGCGGCGAACGCATGCCTCCTTCAAGACAGGCCAAAATGGAGTTGAGAGAATGACGCCGAAGTTCAAACCGAAAATTGCCTGATTAGTCAAATACCGTAACAGAGGCTGGCTGGTGGTGGCAGGGTGGAGGCAAAACATTGTGCCAATGAAAGAGAGGGCTTGTGACAATGAGTCCGCTCGAAATAGAACCCAACCGACGACGACGGCAATCAGGGTGTAGAGGTGACGCATGGGGCGGGGGATTGATTCCATCAACGGTCCAAAAGAAGTGCGTTCCAGGACGAGAAAAAGTCCATGATAAAGTCCCCAGATCACGAACGTCCAACTGGCTCCATGCCAGAGGCCACAGAGAAAAAAGACGATGACAAGATTGAGACCGGTGCGGGCAGGGGAACAGCGATTACCTCCGAGCGGAAAATAAAGATAATCGCGGAACCAGGTTGAGAGGGAGATATGCCAGCGGTGCCAGAAGTCTTTGATTGATGTGGCGGTGTACGGATAGTTGAAATTCTCAATGAACTCGAAGCCAAACATCTTGCCCAAGCCGATTGCCATGTCCGAATAACCGGAGAAATCGAAGTAGATCTGCAAGGTGTAGCAGAGCGCACCGGTCCAGGCGAGAGCGGGGGAAAGGCCATCTGCGGGCAAGGCAAAGATTTGATCGGCCGGACCAGCCAGGCTATTTGCCAAAAGCATTTTTTTGGCAAGCCCCCAGATAAAACGCCGGATCCCTTCAGTCAAGCCTGCACGCGTGACGAAACGTCGTGCAATCTGGGGGGCGATGGCGCTCCAGCGGAGAATTGGGCCGGCGATCAGTTGTGGGAAGAAAAAAATATAAAATGCCACATCGGCAGGGTTTCTTGCGGCTTTGCTCTTTTGACGGTAGATATCGATGACGTAGGAGAGCGCGTGAAAAGTAAAGAACGAGATTCCAATAGGCAGACGTACTGTGGCCAAATGAACGAAGCCGACGTGTAAAACTCCCAAAAGTGAATTGAGGTTGGACACGAAAAAGTTGGCGTATTTGAAAAAGGCAAGCAGACCGATATTGATGGCAACTGCGAGACCAACGGCCCACTTGCGGCGGACAAGTTCGATTTCATGATCCACCCACAACCCGAGCAGGTAATTCATGAAAGTGGAGCCGAGCATCAGGAAGACAAAATCAACCTCTCCCCAGGCATAGAAAACAACGCTCACCACGAGCAGCCAAAGGTTTCTCGCGCGCAGTCCAGGAAGAACAGAATACAACGTCAGGACGATCGGCAAAAACAGGAAAAGAAATATGGGTGAACTAAAAACCATGGATATTGAATAAAAGCAGCCTGTTTGTGATGATTGTGTTGCAAACCATAAGTCAGGGTTGGGCAGCATTCTCCATGCCGATGACTCGCCAACAATTGATTGGCCATCCTGAATCGCGGCAAACCTCGGAATTGTCTCATTTCAAGACGTCAAACAGGATAAGGGACGGGAAAATGCTCGTTGCCGGGCGGAGAATGAAATGTGAGGCCGGGTGCGTGGCGTTCGAATTTGATATTTGAGATTGTGGACGCAGTTGCATTACGCTCTTTAGACGATGAGGGTCCGAGTTCTAAGTGATTTACACATCGAGTTTGCTGATTTTAAGCCGCCGAATGGTAAGGCTGATGCCATTGTGCTGGCTGGGGATATTCATAACGGGTTAAGTGTTTGAATTGGTGTTGGAGCTTTTGATGAAGGGACGCCGGTGGTGTATGTGCTGGGTAATCATGAGTCTATGGAAATAGGATTCCCGAACTGACGAAAATTGAAGCGTCTCACTGCCGGGACAAATGTCCATGTACTCGAAAATGATGTGGTCAGGATCGATGATGTGGTTTTTCTGGGAGCGACTTTGTGGACAGATTTTCGGCTTGAGGGAGATCCCATCCTTGGAGCAACAGCAGCGAAGGTGGGCATGGCAGATTATCAGCAGATTCGGACACTGCCGGAGGACGCCGTATTGCGGCCTGCCGATACAAGGAGGTATCATGAGGAATCCAAACAATGGCTTGTCGAGCAGGTGGAGAAATATCGCGATAAAAAAATTGTGGTCGTGACACATCATTCGCCGAGTGGGAAGTCAGTTACCGAAAGGTTCCGCGGTGATCCGCTCAATGGAGCGTTCGCCTCCGACATGGAAGATTTCGTTGAGCGCAGCGGCGCAAAATTATGGGTGCATGGTCATATTCATTCGCGTTCGGATTATATGATTGGTTGGACGAGAGTGTTGGCCAACCCACGTGGGTATCCTGAAGAGAGGGTGGAAGGGTTCGATCCGGCGTTGGTGGTGGAGGTGTGATTTGTCCAGGAGAGTGGCGCTTGTAAAATGGGGTGGTGTTTATGGTCGGTTTGCGATTGTAAGTGTTTCCCAAGCTTTGAACTACTGGTGCTTCTCAGAGCATTTCCTGCCAAATCATGGATGAGCCACGGGTGTGTTAGTGGAAAGGGTTCTGGGGCGTTTCCCCATTGGGTTTACACAGAGCGGTTGAGGGGGAAAGGAGTAAAAAAAGAAGAGCGGGCATTAAGCTACGGCGGGGGCTTTTGGTAGTTGGACCCAAAAGCGGCTGCCGGTGGCGCCGTCGGATTCGACGCCGACGGTTCCTTCCATGCGCTCGACGGCGCGGCGGACGATGGCGAGGCCTATGCCGGTGCCTTCGTAGGAGCTGTCGGCCTGGCCGCGCTCGAAGATGCGGAAGATCCTTTCGTGATGTTCGGGTTTAATGCCCATGCCGTTGTCTTCAATCCACAATCGAACGTGGTCGCCGTCAGCCTCGGTCCAGATGCGAATGCAGGGTTGGATGTCGGCTGCGACAAATTTAGAAGCGTTGACGAGGAGATTGGAGATGACCTGGGTTAGCAACGATTCATGGCCGATCACGTCTAAAAGGGATTCGACAATGGTGAGTTCGGTCTGGGGTGGTTGGAGTCGGGGATAGGTTTGGACGATATCCTGAATAATTGGTTTGAGTTGGATGGGTTTAAGTTCCACATCCTCGCGGCCGAGTCGGCTCAATGTAAGCACGTCCCGAGTTAATTGGTCGAGGCGCTCGGAGCTGAGGGCCATTCGTGTCAGATAGGAACGGCCTTCTGTGCCGAGCTTTTCGGCATATTCATCGAGCAGAACCCGCGAGTAACCTTGTATTGCGCGGAGCGGGGCGCGCAGATCATGGGAGACGCTGTAGGAAAACTCCTGCATCTGAGCGAGAGCTTCGCGCAGGGACTCGGTGCGTTTTTGCACCTTTTCTTCCAGTTCTTCCGCCTGATGCTGAACCTTGGCGTAGAGTTGAGCGTTATCAATGGCGATGGCGGCCTGACCCGCAATCGCTTTGAGGATGTTCTCAGCGTTGGCGGTGAAGACATCAGGTTCTGCATGGCCGAAGAACAGACCACCGAGCACTTCGCCCGAACGTGAAATGACGGGAACAGCGAGATAACTGCGCACGGGAAGATGGCCTTTGGGCATGCCGTGATAAGGTGCGTTCCTGCCATAGCGGGGGTCCTTGAGGACGTCGCCGATGCGGACGATGCCTTCCCCACGGAAAGTGGGGCCGAAGAGGTGGGTGGCACGGGGCATCGGGAATTTTGCAAAGGCTTCGCGCGGAATGCCGGAGAGCGTGTAGAGAGTGTAATTGTCCCCATGGCGGTCAGTGACGTTGTAGAAGAAGGCACCGAATTGTGCTCCAGTGATTTCGCGACCGGCATCGGTGGCCGCCTGGACAATTTTTTGCAGATCGAGTTCAGCGGCAAGCAGTGCACCTACGCGATTGATGACTTGCAAGGAACGGGTTTGTTCGTGAAGAATATTCTCGTCCTTTTTGCGTTGGGAAATATCTGTGAGTTCAACCACGCTTCCGACGAGTCCGCCGCTTTGATGATGAATGGGGCTGACGGTATAAGCGACCGGGTAAAAGTGACCGTCCTTATGAATGAAGATATCCTCGCCATGAAGCTGGTGCTTTTCCGGCACGGATCGGTCGAGGGGGCAGTCCTTCGCCAGGTAGGGAGTTCCATTCGGATGGGTGTGATGCATCAGCTCATGCAGGATTTGGCCATGCACTTCGGCGAAGGAAAAACCAGTAAGCTTTTCGGCGGCGGGATTCATGTAAACACATTGCCGATGCTCATTGACGATAAATAAGGCAACCGTGGCATGATTACAAACAGCCTCGAGATAATGCACTGAATTTGCGGCGCTAATCGTCACACCTGCTTCACGTTTCGATTCCCCGGATGGGACGTTACTCATTGCTTCCAGTATAGTTCGAAAAGGGTTTCACGCCAATGGGTAACAGCTATCGATATATCGCAGGTATTTTCTGTGTCCAAACATGAGGAAGAAGCAGGAATCACGAAATTACCCGGACAAATAGGACCATGGTGAAACTTGCCTGCCGGGGGCCAAAATGAAAGCTCGCGGATGAATGGAATGAGACGGAGAAATTTCAATTCGCCGCCTAATCGGACCGGAATAACGTCGATGTGATTGTGGAGCGCAAGGTGACGGAGGCGATGAGCCGCAAGCCACAGGTTTGTTGAATCCCGGGATTGCCTGGAGAAGAGCCAGGAAGCGATTCTGTGTTTGAGATTCCTCCGGTAACTGGCTTAAATGCAGTATTGAGGCGTTGATAAATGAAAAATGAGATCGAAAATATGTTGTTAATATTGGGAGCTGTTTTGGCCAGTGTTCTTATTGGCTGTGCCAGAGAGCCGGCAGAGGTGAGCACGAGCGCGAAGCCGACGCATAGATTGGAGTTTGCCTGGCCAGTCCCGGTGAAATTTCAGGTTGAGGAGCAGGTTCAACGGGATGGTGAGCGAATCAAGTTTTTGCACACGTTATTACTCGAGACAAATCGGAACGATGAACTCGTGCTTCGCTGGTTGGACGTAGAAGTGAAAACTGTAAACAAACATCCGATCAACACACCAGAATCGAAGAAGGCGGCGGAGTTGGCCAGCGCGGTATATCGCTCGTTGCCTCCCATGCGCATCAGCCGAGCGGGCCATTTTCTGGGAGGTGGGAACATTTCTGAATCATTCAATCATGCAAGCGAGATGGCGGATAAGGCGTCCACCAACCTTAGTGGGGGAAGCCATCAGGATATTTCTCAAGCAGTGGATGATCCGGCAGCGCGAAGCATGTGTGAGCAGATGATCTCGCGATGCTGGAATGCCTGGGTTGAAGCCTGGATTGGTCTGGAGGCGGGCAAGAGGACTGTACGCCCGAGTGCGGCGCAATCCCGGGTCGGAACGGATAATAACCAGTTTGAGCCGGTCATAGAAAATTTTGGAGCAGTCCCGACCAATGCAAATTTTGTTTTTCTGAGACGGCGAGAGCTGGCAGCGCGCACCGAAACGGTTGGATCGGTCAGTAACACAGTATCCCCTATTGCAAGCAAGGAGGCTCGAGCAGAGAAAGTGACCCGGGCTGAAACCCCCGAAATACGACGGGAAATGCGGGCGGAAGTCATCACTGATACTAAGAGTTTGATGCCTTCGGTGGCCAGCTATAAAGTTGAGGATATTCAAGAACTGCCCAATGCCAGAAAAGCCAGTTTGCTGGAGCGTCACAAATATCGTTTTATCTGGCCGGAATCTGCAGAGGCTCACCAGTAGTAAATTTCTATTTCCACCTATGTGGTTGCGGATCAAAGAAAGATAATTCCGCGGGTGGACAGCGTAGGTCCATCCCCTTTTGGCAAAATGGTCGCCAGGAATTTGAGGACCATTTATGAGCGCACCGGGAAATATTTGTGCCGATTTCTGAATTACTGGGTGAATCGGGGTCCGGAAGGTAAAATTTTCTCGACACCAGAATGCAGAATGCCAAATCCAGAATCGAAATGGGATCTCAGCTCCATCAGATCGCGTGGCGAAGGGGTGGGAGGACCATCGAAAGCGATTGCGGATTGGGGCGAGTTCGATTTGAATAGAGGGTATCCGATGAAATCAATTTTCTATGCGGGCATGGTGAGCGCGAGCCTGGTGACGACTGTGATGGCGCAAACGGGAGCGTTGGGGGGAAATACGGCGAATATCGAGAGGGCGGTGACGGCAATGCAATCCAAGTTAGTGGAACAAAGGCGGGATATCCACATGCATCCCGAATTGGGGAATCGTGAGGTGAGGACGTCGCAGATAGTGGCGGAGCGGTTGCGGGCATTGGGATTTGATGAGGTGAGGACGAATGTGGCAGGGCATGGAGTAGTGGGTTTGTTGAAGGGAGGAAAGCCGGGGCCAGTGGTAGCTGTGCGGGCGGACATGGATGCGTTGCCAATTACGGAGACGAATGCGGTGCCTTATAAATCGCTGGTGCCGGGAGTTAAACATGCGTGTGGGCATGATGCGCATACAACAATTGAATTGGGTGTGGCGGAGGTTTTAAGCCGGATGAAAGACCAGTTGCCGGGCTCGGTGAAGTTTATTTTTCAGCCAGCCGAAGAAGGGACGCCGCCCGGTGAGGAGGGTGGCGCGGCATTGATGATCAAACAGGGGGCACTGGAGAATCCAAAGCCGCTGGCGATATTTGGGTTGCATGTGTCGCCTGAATTGGAAGCGGGGCAGATTGGGTTCTGTTCAGGCGCAGCACAGGCTTCAGCGGATAACATGGATATTGTTTTGCATGGCAAGATGGGGCATGCGGCGCATCCCGACCGGGGCATTGATACGATCGTAGTGGCGGCACAGTGTGTGACCGCGCTGCAGAGCATCAAGAGTCGGCGCGTTGACACCTTCGATCCGGTGATATTGACCATTGGGACAATTCATGGCGGGACACGGCGCAACATCATGACCGATGAAGTGAAGATGGAAGGGACGTTGCGGACTTTCAGCCCAGAGGTGAGAAAGAAGGTGGAGGCATTGGTGAACGAGACGCTGGACGGGGTGACGAAAGCCTATGGGGCGACGTATGAGGTGAAATTCGAGCCAATCACGAGCGTCGTTTACAATGATCCGACGTTGGTGGTGGAAGTCTTGCCGACGATCCGACGGGTGGTTGGAGCAACTAATGTGGTGGAAGTGACGCCACGGATGGGGGCGGAGGATTTCTCATGTTATCAGGAAGTTGTTCCGGGATTTTTATATCGATTGGGCTCCGGTAACAAGGCCAAGGGAATTACGGCCGACATTCACACACCAGGTTTTGATATCGATGAAGAATGCCTACCGGTGGGGGTAAAGGTCATGTCAAATCTGGTGATTGATTTCTTGAACGATCATTCAAACAAGGAAGGGATTAAATGAGGGCGAAAGATCAGTGGTTCTTTACAATTTTGTTGGTGGTTCTCTGGCCAGGGATGTTGTTGGCGCAGGATCGGACGCAGGCGAGGTCGATGGTGATCTCGCGGCGTGGAGTGGTGGCGACTGAATCGCCTTTGGCATCGCAGGCCGGTGCAACGATTTTGGCAAAGGGTGGCAATGCAGTCGATGCGGCGATCGCGGCGAATGCGGTCATGGGGGTAGTTTCACCGATGATGAATGGAATGGGTGGCGACATGTTCGCGATCATTTACGAGGCAAAGACGAAGAAGCTTTACGGTATCAATGCGAGCGGGTGGACTCCGGCGCGGTTGACACGGGAAGAATTGCAGAAGCGGGGCACGACAGAAATGCCGAAGACTGGAATTGATTGCGTGACCGTGCCAGGGGTTGTGGATGGCTGGGAAAAGATGCTGAAACGATTTGGGAAAAAGAAGCTATCAACGTTGTTGGAACCGGCGATTAGCTATGCGGAGGATGGATATCCAGTGACCGAAATGGTGAGCATCTATTGGAAGGACAGCGAGGAGTTATTGAGGAACGACAAAAATGCAACGCACACCTATTTGCCAAATAATCATCCATTGGCGGTGGGTGAAGTTTTTAGAAATCCGGATTTGGCATGGTCATTGAAGCAGTTGGCGTCACACGGTCGCAAGGCATTCTATGAGGGGGAGATAGCAAAACGGTTGGTGGCGTACTCGGCACGCATGGGTGGAACCATGACAATGCAGGACTTGGCGAAATATTCGAGTGAATGGGTTGAGCCGATCTCCACGACGTATCGTGGCTGGACTGTATATGAAATGCCGCCAAACGGGCAGGGTATCGCCGCCCTGGAAATGTTGAACGTGATGGAAAAATTTCCGTTGTGGGAATACGGACACAATTCCGCCAAGGCTTTGCATGTGATGATTGAAGCGAAAAAACTGGCGTATGCAGATATGCTGCGGTACGTGGCAGATCCCAAGTTTAGCCAGGTGCCGGCTACGGAATTATTGTCCAAAAGTTACGCGTTGAAAAGGGCTGTACAAATCGATGAGGAGCATGCCAATTGTGAGGTTGAAGCAGGCAAGCCGTTGGAGCCCGGCAAGGACACGACGTATTTATGCGTGGTGGATGCAGAGGGGAACATGGTGTCGTTCATTCAGAGCAACTACTCTTCTTTCGGCTCGGGACTGGTCGCGGACGGAACGGGGTTTGTGCTGCACAATCGCGGTGCCTTGTTCAGCCTGGATCCCGGAAGTCCGAATGTGCTGGCAGGCCACAAGAGACCGTTGCATACCATCATTCCGGCCATGATGGCCAAGGGTGACGTGCGGATTGCCTTCGGAATCATGGGGGGATGGAATCAATCGCAGGCGCATGCCCAATTTGTATCAAACGTGGTGGACCATAACATGAACGTGCAGGCGGCGTTGGAAGCACCGCGATTTACGAAACTAACGTTCGATAATTGCGATGTGCAGTTTGAAGGGCGCATTCCACATGAAGTGCGCGAAGAACTCGCAGCCAAAGGACATGATATCTATTTGCGCGGTGATTTTACGCAATCAGTCGGAGGTGGCCAGGCCGTCATGAGAGATTTCGGGACCGGTGTCAATTATGGCGCATCTGACCCCCGGAAAGACGGGGCGGCTATTCCTCAGCCATTGGATTGAATATCAAAGCAGAAATGGTGGTCTGAATAAGCTTGGGAGAAATCGTTTTTCGGCATTGAGGCTCCGGAACGATTTTATAGCTGTACAACGAATGTGCGATTAATCATGAGACTAAGCGCAGTCAAAGTTTTCACGGCGATAATTATGTTGTGCATCACTGCGCCCAGCGATCAATTGGCCGCTGGTGAGCTGAAAACAACCGGTGAGTTTGTGATTCGCGTGCCAAAGGGCTTTAGTGTGGAACAGGCCGCCGGGCTGGACCAGGTGCCGTACGCGATGTTTGGCGCATTTGATGATCGCGGCAGACTTTTCATAACGCAATCTTCCGGCAAGAATATCCACGGGCTCGACATGGCCCAAAAGCCAGAGTGTCGGATCTTGATGTTGGAGGACACCAAGGGAAATGGTTTGTATGACCGGGTGACGGTTTATGCAGATAAGGTCGGCATTCCGATGGGAATCGCCTGTCATGGAGGTTCCATATATGTGGCATCACCGCCAGATTTGTTGCGCTTCGATGATAAGGATGGGGATGGAGTGGCGGAGCAACGAACGGTACTTTTGACGGGTTGGAACGTGCGCGGGACTGCCAGTTTGCATGGGCCATTTTTCGGTCCGGACGGCTGGTTGTATCTCACTGATGGACGGCATGGCTTCGATATCAAAACGAAAGAAGAGACTGAGTTGAAAGGATTGGCCTCGCGAATATGGCGACTGCAACCCGACGGAAGCAAACTGGAATCATTTTGTGGCGGCGGTTTTGATAATCCAGTGGAGCTTGTATTTGCACCGAGCGGGGAAATGTTCGGAACGATGACGTATTTCACCGATCCTATGAATGGTCAACGTGACGCTTTGATGCACTGGATCGAAGGCGGGGTTTACCGGAAATATCATGATTGCGTCAAAGAATTCAAACTGACGGGAGACCTGATGCCGCCCATGACAAAATTTGCGCGGATCGCGCCGGCAGGACTGGCCAGGTATGAGGGCACCAGTTTCGGCAGCGAGTATCAGGGCAATCTTTTTAGCGCCCAGTTCAATCCGCATCGCGTTCAGCGGCATCGACTGTTCCGCGACGGCGCGACATTTCGCACTGAAGATGAAGATTTTTTGACCTCGACCGACCCGGATTTTCATCCCACGGATATTCTGGAGGATGCTGATGGGAGCTTGCTGGTGGTGGATACGGGGGGTTGGTACGTGGATCAATGTCCATTGTCACGGGTGTCGAAGCCCGAAAAACGCGGCGGAATATATCGCATTCGAAAGAATGACGTTGCGCAGGTGGCTGATCCGCGAGGATTGAAGTTGAATTTTGATAAAATGAGTCCGCATGAATTAGTGGGATTATTTGAGGATGCGCGCCCGAAAGTGCGTGAGCGGGCGCAGGAGATGGCCGTGCAGCGCGGAGAAGATTCAGTTATAGAATTGGCACGATTACGCGGAAGTTCACCATCAGTTGAGGCGCATTGCGCTGTGGTTTGGGCTTTAATGCGGATTGGTTCACCCCAGGCGCAGGGAGTCTTGCAGGAGGCAATTAATGATGGTCATTTGGAAGTTCAGATTGCCGCGATCAAAGCGTTGGGACTGGCGAAAGACAAAGCTGCGGCAGGATCCCTGATAAAATTGGTCAAAACCGCAGATCCAGCAGTTCGCCGGGAGACTGCGACTGCCCTGGGGCGAATGGGTGATCCCGGCTGCGTGCCGGCGTTGTTGGAAGCTGCGACGAAGATGAGTGATCGGTTTGAGGAGCACGCGGTGATTTACGCGCTCATCCAACTGAAGGAGCCTGCGCAACTGATGGAGGCTTTGAAGGTTCCCAATTCCGGCCGACAAAGAGCTGCGCTGATCGCGCTTGATCAAATGGACGGAAGTCCACTACAGCAGGGGACAATGGCGCCTCTTCTCCAGAGTAAGGACAAGGAACTGTGGCGCGCAGCCCTGTGGGTTGTTTCGCATCACCCAGACTGGTCCGGCGAAGTGGTAAACGTCTTGCAGTCCCGGCTCAGCGAAGAGAAATTGCCCGCCGATGAAGCTGATTCTGTCCGGGAAGCCTTGCTCTCGTTGAGCGGCAATAAGGACTTGCAAAAGATGTTGGCGGAATTGCTTGGAAATGAAGCCTTGAGCGTTGATCGAAAGCTGTTCCTGCTGGACGTGATGGACCGTTGCGCCATCCAACCGTTTCCAGCACCCTGGATCGCGCAATTCGATAAACTGCTTCACGCGAAAGATGACAGAGAGCGCCTCCGCGTGGTGACGCTGCTGCGTAGTCGAAACATTGCTGATCTGGATGCGAGCTTGAAAGAGATTGTTGCTGCCAATAATGAACCCACCGCGTTGCGAGTGGCTACACTATCCACTATCGTAAACCGCCAACCACAACTGACTGAAGCTGCCATGGAATTGTTGCTGGCCCAATTCCAGCCGGGAATCGATGCAACTCTAAGGGTTTCAGCCGCACATGTCCTCAGACAAGCCAGACTGAGCGATGCAGATCTGCTCCGGGTCGCGAATGGCCCATTGATGCAGGCAGACGCCTTGACCGTGACGCCATTGCTGGATGCATTTCGGAATGCAGGGAGCGATGGGACGGGACAGGCATTGGTGGAATCACTGACTCAATCCAAGATGGATATTAATCTGCTTAGTGGCGGAAAACTGGAGCAGCTTTTACAACATTTTCCGAAAAGGGTGCAAATGGCAGCCAAGCCCCTGCTGGCCCGCATCCAGGGTCAGCAAGTCGCGCGAATCCAGCGATTGAATGAAATGGAGTCGTTGCTCAGCGGTGGCGATGTGGGACGCGGCCGGAGAATATTCTTTGGTCCCAAGGCCAGTTGCTCAACTTGTCATGCAATCGGCAAAGAAGGAGCAACGCTCGCACCTGACCTGACCTCGATCGGTTCCATCCGCTCCGGTCGTGATATTCTTGAGGCGATTGTATTCCCCAGCGCCAGCTTCGTGCCCGGTTACGAGCCTTTTCGAATTGAAACCAGAGACGAGACCTATACCGGGCTCATAGCGGGCGAAACTGCGGATGTGGTGATTCTAAAAACGGCAGCGAACACCGAGTTGAGAATTCCGCGCAAGGAAATTCGTTCCTTAACTGCCGGCACAATTTCAATCATGCCGGAAGGCCTGGATACTGCACTTACAAAATCGGAATTGCTGGATCTATTGGCTTTCCTTCAAGCCCAGAATGGAAATGAATTCCTGGAAGCTCACAAACATTAAGAACAGTGAAAGCGGTTGCCTGCATTTTCTTGCTTGCCCGGATAACTTTCGCGGCTTCTAATTCAATTTGCATGCAAAATCCCAATAGTTATCTAAAAAACTTGTCCGTTTTAATCTTTGTGCTTCTGGCCAGTGCGTGTTCAACGACGACACACAAGGAACAAACCAAGGTTGTTCACCTGCTGAATGGAAAGGATTTAGGGCCGTTTTATTCATTCCTCAAGGGGCAGGGGACAACCAACGATCCATATGGAGTTTTCACAATTACCAACGGGGTGTTGCGTGTCAGCGGCCAGGATTTTGGTTATTTGGCCACAAAGAAGGATTATTCGAACTACTGCCTGATTGCTGAATTTAAATGGGGTGAAAAAGCCTGGGAACCACGTCAAAAGAATGCGCGGGATAGTGGCATTTTGGTGCATGCGGTGGGCAAGGACCAGGTGTGGCCAAAGTCGATTGAATGCCAGATGATTGAAGGCGGCACAGGAGATATTTTGGTGGTGAGCGGCGCTTACCTCACGGTGGATGGAGTAACGAAGGGACCAAGGATTGAGCGTTTTGACAGGCCGGGTCGAAACCCATGGAAGGATGAACTTGGTTTCCGCGGCCCGCATGAAATCGAGAAGCCACATGGCGAGTGGAATACAATCAAGGTCATCTGTGACGGCAACACGGTAGCGATTAGCGTTAATGGTCATAGGACTTTGGCCGGAACTAACGCGATCCCTAACGCGGGTAAGATACTGCTTCAAACCGAGGGTGCGGAGGTCTTCTTCCGGCGGTTGGATCTGTATCCGCTTCAATGATAACAGAGCTTATACAATTCGTTTGCGTGCCATAGAAACGCTGGAAGCAGACGGTTAAAGTGTGATGGGCAAACGTTGAGTTACTCCGCGGCACTGCTTGCGATCAGTGGAAATAAAATGGCGGCCCCACTCAGGGCCGCCGAACCTAACTGACCATCATTACGAGATAATTATTAATCAAAAACAGGTGCTGGATGGTATGGGGTATTCACCCCAGCTTTATAGAAATTACTGCGGGCATCCAATCTATCGCATTTGATTATTGCCTGACATCGTTGGAAAATTCGTAACGCGCGACCGGCGTTCCATGTGGCGCCAGTAACGTCGCCGCCTTCGAATTTTTCGGTGCTGGAGATAGCAGATGTAAAAGAACAGTGCCACGCAACCGAGCACAACAGACCAGATAAAAAATCCTTCGAAGTTGTCAGTTATCCTGCTCATAAGATTAAGGATCTATTCACTTCCTAATTCAACGCTGGAACGACGTGCCTCTGTGAAATGCTGGTGGTTCTGGAAATCAGACAACTTTTATCATGAAATGTTCAAGTTGTTATTAAGGGCCAGGGTTCCGGCACTGAAAGCGTTGACCAACTCAGTATTTTCATGAATAGTCGAACGAATGAAGCGCAGGTCCGGAGCACATCGATCCAGACAAAATCCGAAAATGATTGCTGTGGCTATCAGCGTAGGAATAGCCTTGTGCATCGCCTTCGGGATATTGCTCTACATGCTGAATCAACAAAACAGACTGGATGGCTCATTGCCCTTAGTCTCCTTGACGATGCCTGTATAGCAGGAACAGCATCCAAATTTCAGTCTTGCAGAGGAAAATCAACTTGCTGTTGCCCTCTACAATATAAAAGGATGAGCACCCCAGAGGCTGTCCTCCAGCTCGCTTAAGCAATAAAGCTTACCAATGCCGGTGATAGCGGTAGCTCGGGCCGATATAGACCCCAACTCCGGGGCCATAGTAGTAGGGTGGCGGAACGTAGTAGGTTGGCGGAGGTGCGCCATAATAAACCGGCGGCGCTGGATTGGGATAGCCGTAAACCGGTGTATTCTGGTTCATGTCAAAGTAGATTTGCTGTGGAATGTGGTCCTCTGGAGACATCAAGTGGCCTGTGCGAAAATACCGTGATTGTGGAAACTGGTTTGTGGTGAGAGGCAATGCCTCGACCACGTAGTAATAGGAACCAAAGTCGTGAAAGGTTCCGTCCGGATCTCCGAATATTTTTAAATGCACAGGCGTATTGCCCAGGTCAGTACCATTTGCCCTGATTCTCGCGCCCGGCGCGGAAGCATCGACCAATACATCATAAGCCATGGTGCCGTCGGGACCGCGTTCCGCACCGGGCGGAATGGATTGACAGCCAACAAGGAAAACGACCGCCGTGATCACGGTTAAAGAGAAAGTCAGTTTTGCACTCATGAAATAAACTGGACCGGGTTCATCCTATTCACAAATGGGGATTTAAGCCAATCAGACAGCCAGCAAATATTCCCTTCCACCTTCCTGCCGCTGACAATGGGGTTGCGGACAGAATCAGCTCAGGTTTAGATTTTGGAGGCGATCCATCGCAGCCTGAACAGTCTGCAATGCCTGGAGCATCTCCACGCGTGTTTGTTCGGTGGGAGGAGCCTTCGAGTCGTTGAGAAGAGCAGACATTTTTTCCATGATGGCAGGTGTGCGCTTTTGCAAACTCGCGATCTGTTTTTCCCAAGCCAGTTTCTTATTCGCGCATTTGAGCAAGTCGGTAAGAAACGCGATGTCCTCACCCGTGGTTCGCGTGGCCGGATACTTTGCATTGACTGCGGCCAGTTCGGCCTGCAGAGCATTGATCGTTTCCGTACAGCGCTCAACCTGGCGGCCGAGCGCATTCAGTTCCAACACCACCTCTTGTTGTTGGAGGACGGCCTTTTCAGCCTGCTTCAGTTGTTTGAACGAGGACATGATCAAAAGTTCTGTTTTATCAACGTTACTACTGGACTGAGCTTCATGCGTTTGTCTTCTTGCAACAAAGGTGCTTAACTTTATTGGCGAATCAAGGAGAAATGATCACCAGTCCAAGCCTTTTTTGATGGGAGCAAGCTATTTCCAGCCAGCCTAACTGATGCCAGTGGAATATTGAAATAACGTAACAATCAAGTTGGCAACCGGTAAGCTGCCACGGCTGAAATTGAATAGAATTACCTTCTGGGAAGTCTTAAGCAGCGTTCCCTGAAGACTCGTACCATGCCCATTAAATGAACAGCGTGAAACAGTATTATCGATCGGCGGCTCCGGATTTAGCACGGACTTTTCATTTTCCTTTACAAAGCACTGTTATTTCGACTGAATTACTCAAGTAAGTTCCGGAACATTTTTTATATAATGAAGAAGGTTGTGCCTGGCACTGTAACTCGAGTCCGTGACGAATCGTTCCGTATCGGCATCCTTATTTTAAAATGTTACTTGTTCAAATGTAAGCATGAGTTCCCATAAACGAACCCGTGCACTAGACCTAATGCACCCAATTTCACAAACTCGCATCTCAAGATGAAGCTTAAAACTTTAACCATTCTGCTGATTGCTTTCTGCGCTTCATTCACCCAGGCGCAACCGTCATCAAAACTGGAACTCAAGAAAGGTGATCATATTGCCATCATTGGCAATGGTTTGGCGGATCGTTTTCAGCATTCCGGCTGGCTTGAAACCCTGATCTACTCAAAGTATCCGCAGCACGATCTTGTCTTTCGCAATCTGGCGGTCGCAGGAGACGAGATTTCCGTTCGTAACCGTTCGGAAAATTTTGGTTCCCCTGACGAATGGCTCAAAAAGACAAAGGCTGACGTGATCCTCGCCTTTTTCGGCTTTAATGAGTCTTTCAAAGGCCATGATGGTGTTGGGAAGTTCAAGGCCGACCTGGACAAGTTCCTGAAAGACACCCTGGCGAACGACTATTCCGGCAAAGGGCATCCGCGCATCGTGTTGTTTTCGCCCATCGCCTGTGAAAAGCATCAAGATTCCAATTTGCCGGATCCAATTCAAAACAATGCAAACCTCCAGGAATACACAGCAGCCATGGCGGAAGTGGCACGAGCCAATGGCGTTCAGTTCATCGATCTTTTTGGCCCATCCCAACATCTCTACGCTGAGGTCGGCCAACGAAAACAATCCCTCACAGTCGATGGCTTCCATCTCAGCGAAGCAGGCGACAAGCTACTTGCCGATGCGATGTTTCAAGGGCTTTTCGGGGAGAAAATTCCTGCAACCAGTATTGAACTGCGCACCGGAAACTTTGAGAGACTGCGTTTGGCGGTGAACGAGAAGAATGCTGAATGGCATGCACGTTACCGCACCGTGGATGGTTACAATGTCTATGGAGGACGGTCGGCCCTTGCCTATGAGCCCGGAAAGGGCGGGTTTATTTCCGATCGCAATGCTTCAGCACCTTATATCTCCAATTATCGGGTCATGCAGGAAGAAATGTCACAACGTGATGTCCTCACGGCCAATCGTGATAAACGGGTCTGGGCGGTCGCCAAGGGAGGCGATCTTGTCGTGGATGATTCCAATCTGCCACCCGTCGAAAAAGTCCGTTCCAATCGTCCAGGGTCGAATCCGGATGAATCTTATCCCTTCCTCGGTGGCGAAGCTGCCATCGCGAAAATGACCGTCCATTCCGGTATGAAGGTGAACCTGTTTGCGAGTGAGGAACAGTTTCCCGAACTCGCCAACCCTGTGCAAATGGCCTGGGATACCAAGGGCCGTCTCTGGGTTGCTGCCTGGAGGAACTATCCCGAGCGCACGCCTGACAGCAAAGTGGGGGATAGCCTCATCATCCTGGAAGATACCAATGGCGACGGCAAGGCGGACAAATGCACTGAGTTCATTGGTGACTTGAACGCTCCCACGGGCTTCCAGTTTTACAAGGACGGCGTGCTGCTCATGCAGGCGCCCGATCTGTGGTTCGTGCGTGATAGGAACGGTGATGGAAAAGCCGATTGGAAGGAACGCGTGCTTATGGGCATGGATTCAGCCGATTCTCACCATACCGCGAACGCCATCTGTCTTGATCCCGGCGGTTCGATTTATTTGAGTGACGGCGTGTTTCATCGCTCGCAGGTGGAAACCGCCAAAGGCCCTGTCCGTAATAATGACGCCGCGATTTATCGTTACGAGCCTCGCACCGGCAGGTTCGAAACTTATGTTTCGTATGGTTTTGCGAATCCGCATGGCCGGGTTTTTGATTATTGGGGCAATGATCTAATCACTGATGCCACCGGAAATAACACTTATTTCGGTCCTGCATTCAGTGGCCACATCGATTATCCCGCCAAGCATTCCAGCATGAAGGAGTTTTGGAACCGTCCATCACGCCCTTGTCCCGGCACGGGAATAATAAACAGCCGTCACTTCCCGGAGGAGTTCCAGGGGAATTTTATGAACCTTAATGTCATTGGCTTCCAGGGCATTTACCTTGTGAAAGTCACTGAAGAGGGTTCAGGGCTGAAAGGCGAAACACAGGAAAATCTCATCAGTTCGAGCGATCCGAATTTTCGACCATCCGCGGTGAGCATTGGACCCGATGGCGCCATCTACTTCTGCGACTGGCAAAAGCCCCTGATCGGACACATGCAGCATCATCTTCGCGATCCGAACCGGGACCACGAACATGGTCGCATTTACCGTATCACGTATGAAGGCCGGCCCTTGCTAAAACCGGCCAAGATTGATGGCCAGCCGATTCCGGCATTACTTGAATTGTTGAAGGAACCGGAAAACCGCACCCGTGAACTCGCGAAGGTGGAACTCGGCAAACGCAATACGAAAGAAGTCATCGCCGCAGTGAAGAAGTGGGTCACGAAGCTTGATAAAAACGACCCGGCTTACGAACATCATATAATGGAAGCATTATGGGTCCATCAATGGCACAACAGCGTGGACGCCGATCTCCTCAAACGCATGCTCCATTCGCCAGAACCCCGTGCTCGTGCCGCCGCTGGCCGGGTTCTTTGCTACTGGCGTGATCGTGTGCCAGAGGCAATTACCCTGTTCAAATCCCTGGCTGACGACGAGAACCCGCGCGTGCGCCTTGAAGCTGTACGTGCCGCAAGTTTCTTTCAAACTGCCGAAAGCGTCGATGTGGCCCTCACCGCGCTTAAACACCCGACAGATTATTATCTCGATTATACGCTCCACGAAACGCTTCGGCAGCTCGATCCTGTTTGGCACAAAGCCATCGCTGCCGGCCAGCCTTTGGCTGCCGATAACCCAGACGGCCTCAAATACCTGCTTCGTAGCATCAACACTCCCGAGTTAATGAAGCTGCCGCGCACACGCGGCGTTCTGGAAGCCCTCTTTGCGCGGCCGGATGCTGCCGACCCGGACCGCCTCGCGGCACTGACTGAAATCGCCAAGGCGCGCCAAACCACTCGCGTCTCTGTATTGCTTGGAGCTATTGATTCTGCCAATGAAACCGACTCGCCCGCAGCCGCTGGTTTTGCCCGTCTGCTCCCCTGGCAGCTACCGGATGAATTGAAGGCGGAGCGCGCGCATCTGACCAAACTCACTTCCGCAAAGAGCTCCATGGAGGTGCGCCAGGCTGCCTGGGCCGGGCTGGCCCTTGCTGACAATTCGTTCGATACCGTCTGGAGCGCGGCTTCAAAGTCTCCAGCAGCGCTGGTTGACTTACTCAACGGAATTCCACTCCTGAATGATTCCGACTTCCGGGCCAAGGCCTATGGCAAAGTGAAGCCGCTCCTTACCGAACTGCCCGCGGACCTGCAAACTCTCGCCAAAGACAGCCAAAACTTTTCCGGTCGCTTTGTGCGCATCGAACTTCCCCGTCGGGGGACACTCACCCTTGCCGAGGTACAGGTCTTTAGTGACGGAAAAAACGTCGCGCTTCAAGGCAAGGCAAAACAATCCAGCACAACGAACGGAGGCGAGGCTGCAAGAGCGATTGATGGCCGCACTGATGGTGATTTCGGCAGCGGCACCCAAACCCATTCGAAGGAGAACGAAGATCATCCATGGTGGGAAGTAGACCTGGGTTCCAGTCAGCACATCGATTCGATCGTGGTGTGGAATCGAACCGAAGGCGAGTTTGGAAATCGTCTGGAAGGCTTCACCCTAACCGTGTTGGGTGGTGACCGTAGGGAGGTTTTCAAAAAGATGGAAAATCCTGCGCCGATCGGGAGCGCCCGTATAGCCATCGGTGGCGATCCAATTGGTTCGATCCGCCGTGCCGCCGTTCGTGCCAGTGTCAGCATGAATTTTGAACCGGAAGCTGTCTTTACTGCACTGGCAGGTATGATCGACAGGGGCGAACAGGTGCCCGCCGTTGCCGAGGGCATGCGCGCGCTTCCGCGTGCCTCGTGGCCCAAGCCGCAGGCTGGTTCTGCGGCAACGGCACTAGTGGCCTGGGCTAAAACCGTTTCCGCCGGCGATCGCACCTCACAAGATTATGTTCAAACTGTCCAGCTCGCCAGCGACCTTGCCGGCTTGCTTCCGGCGGAAAAGGCCGCGGAATTGCGCAAGGACTTGCGAGAATTGCGGGTATCCGTCTTCGTCATCCGCACTGTCCGCGAACAGATGCGTTATGATTCACCCCGGCTTGTCGTGGAAGCTGGCAAGCCATTCGAAATCATCTTTGAGAACGGAGATTTCATGCCGCACAACTTCGTCATTGTAAAACCCGGCACCCGCGAAAAAGTTGGGAATGCGGCTGCCACCATGAAACCTGATGAACTGGATGGCGAAGGTCGTGCCTATATTCCTAAAACTGCTGACATCCTCGCCGCCACCAAGCTGCTTGAGTCAGGTCAGAAAGCGACGCTAAAGCTCACAGCTCCAGTCATTGAGGGCGACCACGAATACGTCTGCACTTTCCCTGGCCATTACCAGGTGATGTGGGGGCAGTTGGTCGTAACCAAAGACGTCGAGGCTTACCTGCAAGCCCATCCTGAAGCTACACTGCCAGTGGCGGCTACCTCCAGTGAGCATGTCCATCACCATGACCAGTGAGGACTGTAATGCTGATGAATGATTCGTGCCCAAGACTTGTCAATCCAGAGTAACGCTGTAGCTGGAATGTGAACAGCAATGGCTTCGACCCAATCGTCAGCTGAATGCAACCCATCACTTATATTGGTTGCTTGAACCAACTCGACCACGTTGCGACATCTAGACGATGGGTCTGGCTTTGATTGCCTTTATAATCTCCACTGACTTGGGAACAATTGCGTCCATGAATTGTTTTCCTTTGGCTGCAGTGGCGAGGGTGGCCTGACCCGAACCGCCGTGGCGAGTGTGCCTTTTGAAATCCAGGGGAATATAAATACCCTTGAGAGCCTCTGAGGTATTCTTAACTTTGTCGTCAGCGATTTCCGAAGTGCGAACCAGCTCAGGACGCAGATACATCATCATGGAGGTTTCAAACTCGCAGGCGTGACCTACATTCTTGCGCTCTCCTTGAAGGATGGCGGCAATCTCTTTATCTGCCAGATCCCAATAACTGGCGCCTGCAAGCACCGAGTCCGGAAATTCCAGAGCCAGTTGGCGCAGGGCCAGATGGAAACCGTCAATGTTGCCACCATGACCGTTAAGAATAAACACTCGACGGAAGCCGTGCTGCAGCAGGCAGCGCAATGGTTCACAAAGAATGTTTAGATAGGTGTCCGACTGGGCTGTCAAGCTCCCTGGCATGCCCAGATGATGCGCTGAGGCTCCGAGCCATTGCACGGGCAATAATAGGATTTCATTCGGCAAGGCAGCCTCAAGCCGGGAGGCCACTCCATCGCAAAGTATGGAATCGGTAAAGAAAGGGAGATGACGACTGTGTTGTTCCAGGGCGGCGATGGGATAAATGACGATAATATCTCGATCCAAATGTTCCACCTCGGGCCAGGCAAGTTCAGCAAGTTTCATAATAAAAGGCGTAAAAGACCAGAAGTTACATGGGCGGGGAAAAAATGGAAGCTGGTTCATGAAGAGCCGGATCAGGACTTGGCTGGCGGAAATGGACGAGATGTCAGCAATTCCCATGAAACCGATTTTGTCTTCCAAGCAAAAACCGTTGCTGAACACCGCCCGCGCCCAGCACTGCATTCTGGATTCATCGTCTGGCCCCGCATCTTCTTTATGACTCACCTAAAATTAACAGGTTTGCGCTGAAATTTCAGAGATCCAACACGAGCGAGGCGTTATCCGCCTAAACTTTTGAGCGGTTCCTTTTCTTTTCCTTCTTTAAGAAACGTTCCAGCACGTTACGTGTGATCTTTGAAACTGGTTTGTCGACCATGACGCTGGCGGTCCAGGTAATGGAGCCGACCGAAAAGACCGCCCCACCGGTTTTTGTTTCATGCAAGATGATTTCTGCGCCGCCGTCATTGATATTCATTCCGCGTGCGAGCAGGCTCAAGCCTTTGGGAGAAGCAGGGGTGCGTTTATCCGTTTCGTGTCCCGAAGCGCCTCCCGGGCAACGTTCGTGCTGGCTTTCCGTGCCGAAGATGTCACCGTTCTTCAATCCAGTGTTTCTGAATATCCAATGTGAAGCATCGATTACCTTGTAGGGAGCCGAAGTCGCCACGCCGGTTTCAGTAAAGACAACTCCCAGCAATTCTGCCGGAGAGCCGACGGTAAAATGGAAGCGGCAATCGTATCTTTTGCCTTCAACGGGCTCAATAAATTGCAGCACTCCATTGGGATTAGGCAGCCAGGTATTGCACTTCATCGTGGCTTCGTTGGGCAGCTCGACTTCGCAATCAATACCATTACCGCCCAGATACATCAGTTTGCCACCCTTTTCAAAAACCCATTTCCTGACCCGCAAAAAAGCATCCTTTGACCAGTATTCAGGATGCGTACTGATGATGAGGGCCTTATAGGCATCCAGATCCAGCAGACCTGAGTGCAGTTGGTAATCTGAGTAAAAGTCGTAGGTAAAACCCTCGCGTTCCAGCCAGGCGAGCAAACGCCATTCGGCTTCGGCCAGGTGGCAGGGCTGTCTGCCGCGAATCGGATCAGTTGCCTCGACATCTCTCGGGATTTGGTTAAAGGGTTCAGGACGATCAAACGAGAGCGGAGAATATTCGGAGTTTCTGGAACTCCAAATGTTGGACTCGCCAACGTATCGACTCAAATCCAGGCGTGAATTAATCGTGGGCCGAGGGGGCAGTTTGGTGGGGTTGATGTAGTTGCTGCGTCCTCCAAAGTTATTGTAGGCATTCCACGTGTTGGTGGAGGCGATGACGGCAATCGGAGCTTGCGGGCTGGCAGGTGCGACAACCCATGGAAAGCTGAGGAATTTCCCCGACGGCGTTTCGGCGTGGAAATAATACAAACCTGTTTGTTCGGGCGCCATCTGTGACTGATAAAAACATTCAGGAGTGCACTGGAGGGTATTTGCGCCATGCTTTTTGCATTCGCCATTCGATTTATACTTTTTACTGAAACCATAACGATTCCAGCCAACGCCCGTTTGAGAGAAGTCACCATCTGGAAGGCGTTGTAGGTTGGGGCAGGGTCCATGTTCATCGAACCAGCCGATCCGTTGGACCAATTCCTTCTTTAGACCATAACGCCAAAGGGTCAGGTAATATGGCTCAGGAGAGTGGATACGTAATTCACCTTTCTGCCCGGATTTGACCCACTTCGGCCACGCGTAGCCATACAAGGAATTCGAGAGGAGGCGCAACTGAAGTGGATCATTTGCGCCAACTTGAGCCATGACGTGTTTGGAACCATATCCATTTTTGACGAGAATAATTCGGTATTGGCCTTCAGAGATATCTCCGTTAACGGCTCCCGAAGGCGAGGAACGGATTACCGCAACAGTCCTGCCGTCACGTTCAAATTCGACGGCTACATCATTCAGCGCGCAATAGTTCTCATCACTAACGTAACCAATAAGCATAAGAAAGGTTGTATCTGAGTTCGAAACAAAATTCACGCAAAAGAGATAAAGTTGTGGATCGACGATCCACTTCAAACAATTGAAAACGTTCATTACCAGCTTCCGCACTACAGTGAACACCCCAATTACAGTCCAAGGTATGTCTTCTACAATTGGAACGTGCCGATTTCGTACCCTGCGTTCACAGGCACACCCAAGGACTGCCAGACAACTAGCGTGGACCCAAGGAAAGGAAACTTATGAACACATTGGTAGTTGTAGGTTATGATGATCCCTTCAAGGCGGAAGAAATCCGTTTGAAACTTCAAAAAATGGAAAGCCAATACTTGATTGATCTCGAAGACGCCGTCGTCGCAGTCAAGGATGCCAAAGGCAAGGTCAAGCTCCACCAGACGGTCAATCTGACAGCCGCAGGAGCGGCGGGCGGCGGATTTTGGGGGGCACTGATCGGCCTGATCTTCATGGTTCCCTTCGTGGGCATGGCGATTGGTGCTACAGCCGGGGCGATGTCAGGCGCACTCACTGATCTAGGCATCAACGACAAATTCATGAAGGAACTGGCTTCCACAATGAAACCCCAGAGTTCCGCTCTCTTCGTGCTTGTCAGAAAAGCAACCCCGGATCGAGTGTTGGAAGAGCTCAAAGGCACAGGTGGCAAGATCCTGCAAACATCTCTGTCACACGAGGAAGTGGAGAGACTCCAGAACACACTGGCCGAAGTTCCAGCTTAGATCACCGCAATCAATCTGACACGCACGGCTCGGTGAGAAACTGTTGCGCTTTGAATGCGTTGCGAAAGTTTGCCTTGGTGAGCAATGACCCATCAGGCTGTGTTAACGCGATTGGCGACGTTGCAACTACCGGAGTCCGCTGTGCGTGTCAGCGGGTTTGATTGTTTTGTTGATCGACTGTAGGAAGGGGGAGGCTGTTCCATTTGAACTGAGCCGATGTTTCTTGCACCGCAAGTTTACGTGGTGGCGGGTTCCGCGTAACTTGCTTCTTCGATGCCTCCATTGATCTGTACAAAGTCATAAATTTAGCGCGGGTATGGTTGCCTTGGACACATGCTGGCGTATCTTTGAACCACATATCTATTTAGCGAATTGTTCAGACAATGCCGACGCCGGAACAAGTCTTGGAGGAGGTGAAGGATCCCGAGGCATGGCGGGGTTGGGTTGGGCAGGTTGGGCGCGTCGTGCTGGTGTTGGTTATCGCCTGGCTGCTCACCCGCTTTACCAAGTGGCTCCTGCCGCGCTTACGTCGTTCCATCGTCCGCATTCTGGATCGGCGGCGCGAAGGCGTCACTCTCGACTTGGAAAAGCGCGCCAAGACGCTGAGTTCCGCCCTCCGCAAGGCCATAAACATGGTAGTCTGGACATTGGCAGTGGTAGCCGCTCTCAAGGAGTTTAATTACCATGTCGAGCCACTGCTGGCCGGATTGGGCATCGCAGGCATCGCGGTGGGGTTGGGAGCGCAGACTCTAATCAAGGATTGGCTGGGAGGATTCTTTCTACTGCTCGAAGATCAGATCCGCATTGGTGATTTGGTGGTGATCAATGAGATAACCGGCGTGGTCGAGGAGATTGATCTTCGAACGACAGTGTTGCGCGGGGAAAACGGGGCGGTACACGTGATCTCCAATGGGTCGATCACCACGTTGTCGAACCTCACTCGCGAATATTCCTATTATGTTTTCGAAACAACGGTGGCGCACGGAGCAGATGCGGACCGCGCGCTTGCGATTATCGAGGGTGTCGGTGATGAGATTTATGGCGATGAGAAGTATCACTCGCTGATACTCTCCAGGATTGAGATGATGGGTGTCGATTGTCTCGGGGATCGGGGCGTGATTCTTAAAGCACGCATCAAAACTTTGCCATCGCAGCAACTGCTCGTGGGCAGGGAACTTAATCGGCGGGTGAATATCAGGTTGAAAGCTGAAGGGATTGCGTTTCCGCAGTTGCTTCCACCGCAAGTGCGATGAAGGGAAATGTCAGCGTCTGCCAAGTGGGAAAGTAGGTGGACACCCTATTCATTGATGATTTTGTCGACGTTAGACTCCTCACAAGGACGTATGTGGTTTCGTAAATGTGGATGCACGCCGGGCGGCTAAGTGCGGAATAAATTGAAAACACATAACTATGATATCATCATTAAGATCAAAGCTTTCGCTTTGCAGATTAAATCCTTTGCCTGGCGATCATATCCTCCAACGGAGCGTCTTGTTATTTTCGGTTCGAACTAAATCCTCTTTAAAGTCATTCTTGCTGGTGGGCGCACCGGTCTGGGCAGCTATGACTCTGAGTCAGGCTGCGTTAGCAGCCGATGAAGATCATCCTTTTTATATCCTGGGGCCAGACGTGGATCATGTGGGTTGGACTCCGGGACTGACCCCCACCGCCATCGAGGCCGAAATCGAGGATGTCAGCACGATGCGCAAAGGTTATTTCGAAATTCCTGGAGTCTCCAGGCCGTTTGATTATACGTACGACCGCCTGGACGACCTGTACAATGCGCTTGGCCTACGGATTGGCACCGCCTATACCATGCTCTTCCAAGGTCTGAGCGGAGGACCATGGGATCAGTTCGGTGGGGCGGGCGATTTCGACCTGATGGGATCCTGGACACTTGTAGGTAAGGACACAGAGAACACAGGCCGGGTCATATTCGATCTCGAGGAACGTTTCAAAATCGGTGAACGGACTCCCAACTCACTTGGGTCCCAGATCGCCACGCTGGTAGCCACCGCCAACACTTTCAATGACCGCGGTTTAGCGCTTCGTGACCTCCACTGGGAACAGCGACTCTGGGACGGCCAGTTTCGATTCATGTTCGGTCGCGCGGATTCCACGGCTTATTTTGGCTCCACCTGGATGCAGAGTGCAAACAACTCATTCGTGAATCGGATGTTTGCCGCAAACCCGACTGTCGCCGCTCCGGGGCACGGTCCGGCCGCCGGCATATCCTTCAAGCCGAATGATCAGGATTTCTATATCACAGCGGGGGCTGCCAACGCCTTCAGCTCGACCACCAGAGTCAACATCGATTCGCTCGTTGATGAATGGACCTTCTTTTCCTACGGGGAATTGGGATGGACTCCGAAATTCGAGGGCCTCGGAGAGGGACGATACACATTTTCTGGCTGGCATGCCGGAGAGCGGGAAAGTTTAGGCCAACCTGCGGACTGGGGGGTGACCGCCATTGCGGACCAACAATTTAATGATGTGGTTGAGGCTTTCGCACGATGGGGATATGCAGGGAAAGCCGATTTGGGCATTCGTAACTACATCCAAGGTGGGGTCGGCTTCCGGCTCGGTTTGGCAGGCCGCGAGGCAAATGACACGGTAGGTGCGGCGTTTTCGTGGGCCTTTCCCAGCAATAGTGAATTGAGGCAGGAGAAGGTGTGTGAAACTTTTTACCGGCTACAGTTGACCCGGTTCTCTCAGTTTTCGGTGGGCGCACAAGCGATTTTCGATCCCTCAGATGCACCAGGCACCGATGTAGTCGGGGCCTTTTGGGGGAGGTTGCGAATCTATTTCTGAGTGAACCGGGAAGGCTGGCGAATTGGATACGGTTGGAGGGGAACCGCAAAATTGCGAAAGGACTTTTCGTGAATTTTGAAGTAGAATATTGGTATGATAGTCAACCAGCTCCCAGTAGCCAGAAGGGGGATCTCCGGTTCATCCTCGGTCCAGGCTGGGAGTTCTAGACTTAAAAAGGAGGAGTTTTTATGCAACGTGCAGCAACCATGGGCCATGCGCCCGAGGAGAGCAAACCGTTCATGCAACGACTGCTCGATGGAATTGAAAGGGTGGGGAATAAAGTTCCGCATCCGGTAGTAATTTTTGTCGCCTTGATCGCCCTTGTCATCCTGCTTTCCCATATTTTTTATCTGATGGGAACATCTGTCACTTACGAGGGAATCAACGAAAAGACA